>DATHOD010000173.1:0-39439 GCA_035485295.1 Bacteroidia bacterium | reverse complement strand
AGGGACATTAAGAGTTATGGCATTCCTCATTTTATCTTCTACAAGGGGTTTAAGCACATCTAATTCTTCAGGATATGCATCAAAAACCAATTCATCATGTACCTGCAATATCATTTTTGAACGGAACTTTTTTGCCTCCATCTCATTATGAATATTTATCATAGCAATCTTGATCATATCGGCTGCCGAACCTTGTATAGGTGCATTAATAGCATTACGCTCTGCAAAACCACGCACGGCATAATTCTTTGAATTAATATCAGGCAAATAGCGTCTTCTGCCCATTATGGTCTCAACGTAGCCATGCTGTTTTGCATATGCAATGTTCTTATCCATATACTCCTTAATTGCAGGGTATTGGGCAAAGTATTGCTTTATAATATCAAGCGCTTCTTTCCTGGCTATACCAAGCCTTTGTGAAAGTCCGAAGCCTGATATACCATATATAATTCCAAAGTTTACGGTCTTGGCATTTCTGCGCATTTCAGGGGTGACTGCATTTAATTCTACACCATAGATACGAGACGCAGTAGCAGAGTGCACATCATAATTATTCTTAAACGCTTCTATCATGGCTGCGTCACCACTTAGCGATGCAATAATACGGAGCTCTATTTGTGAATAATCGGCAGATAGTAATACCTTATGTTCATCACCTGCTATAAAAGCCTTTCTAATTTCACGTCCCCTTTCAGTACGTATAGGAATATTCTGAAGATTAGGGTTATCAGAACTTAATCTGCCAGTAACCGCTACAACCATATTGAAAGTAGTATGTATCCTTCCTGTGGTAGTATTTATCAGTAATGGAAGTGAATCTACATAAGTGTTTTTCAATTTTTGAAGTTCGCGATAGTCAAGAATCTTTTTTACAATAGGGAAATCAGCAGCCAGTTCAGCCAACGTTTCTTCACTGGTAGAATATTGCCCTGTCTTGGTCTTTTTTACCTTGTCTGATATCTTTAATTTATCAAATAGTATTTCACCTACCTGGCGCGGAGAATCAATGTTAAATTCACGGCCTGCCATATCTTGTATCTCTTTCTTTAGTCCTTCAATATCAATTTGCAGGGTTCCAGAAATATCTTTCAATGCATTCTTATCTACTTTAATTCCTTCCACTTCCATATCCGATAATACCTTCTCCAATGGGATTTCAATAGTATCGAATAGTTTTTTAGCGCCTACTTCGTTCAATCGCTCAATTAATGGATCATGCAATCTGAATAATACATCTGCTCTTTCGCAACAAATCTGCATAAGATTATCGCCTGAGGTCATCTCCATAAACAGCTGCTCCTTCTGTGGTTTCCTGCTTTCTGCACCATATTCACTAATGAACAAATTACTGGTAGTAGTTGCAATATCGGGTAATAAATGTGGGCTCTCGGGCCTTGCCAAAAAGTGTGCAATCATAACATCAAACAGCTCACCATGTATAGTAATCCCTTTTCCCTTCAGGAAATTAAGGCTCTGTTTTATATCGTGCCCTGTTTTCTTATTCTTACTCTCAAAAAAGTCCTTAAGCTTATCCCATTGAATATGATCGGGGGAAATAAATACAGCTTCTCCTGCTTGTTTGCTTAAGCCCAAGCCTAAACATTCATTACCTTGGGTAACCAGATAAAAAGCTACCTGCGAGGCATTTATAAAATCAGCAATATCGGCAAGCGGTTCATATTTGCCTTCTACTTTTTTATACTCAGGTGCTGCAGGTGTTGGTTCTTCTACAAAAAGAGTAGGGGCGCTAGCACTATCAGTAATTTCTTTTGGCTCTTCTGTATCGATTGTTGCGGTGTTACTTTCACTTCTAACACTTTCACCATTAAAGTAATCTTTCATTACCCTTACTGCAATGGTTTTGAATTCTAATTCATTAAAAATATCTATAAGTGCCTTTTTATCTGGTGTGCGCAGTTCCATATCATCGAGGCTGAAAGGTAATGGCACATCGCAAATTATGGTGGCAAGTTGTTTTGAAGATATAGCCTTATCTTTATTCTGCTCCACTTTTTCTTTCAGCTTACCCTTCAATTTATCGGTATTCTGCAATAGGTTTTCAACGCTGCCAAATTCTTTGATCAGTTGTGTTGCGGTTTTTTCCCCAACTCCAGGTATTCCGGGAATATTATCTACTGCATCGCCCATCAGGCCGAGTATATCAATCACCTGTTCCGGCCTTTCAATTCCAAATTTCTCGCATACTTCCTTCACGCCTAAAATCTCCGCAGGCTTTCCTTTGTTAGAAGGTTTATAAATAAAGACATGCTCGTTTACTAACTGCCCGTAATCTTTGTCCGAGGTCATCATGTACACTTTAAAACCTTCATTTGGCGCCACTTTAGAAAGTGTACCTACTATATCATCCGCCTCATAACCATCTTTCAGTAATACAGGTATTTTAAATGCCTCAGCTATCTTAATGACATAAGGAACAGCTTTAATAATGTCTTCAGGAGTGTCTGGCCTATGTGCTTTATAATTAGCATCCATTTCATGGCGAACGGTAGGTGCATGTGTATCGAACACAATAGCCATGTGAGTAGGCTTTTCTTTTTCTAATATTTCAAGTAATGTATTTGTAAACCCAAACATGGCAGATACATTCATGCCTTTGGAAGTAATACGTGGGTTGCTGCTAAAGGCAAAGTATGCCCTATATACCAATGCCATTGCATCGAGTAAAAACAGCTTTTTTGGGTGATCGGGTGTCATATGGAAATACTATAATACAAAGAAAGAAAATTTATCTGAATGGCAGGTTTATTAGCTCCTGTCGGTGAATAAAAAGGCTTTACCTAATGGAATTCAGATGTTAATGGAGCCTAGCTTTGCCACATATTTTTATTGCATGAAAACTACTATTGCCATATTATTCAGTATTATAACATTCTCATGTTTTGGACAGGACTTAAAAGGCTTGAAGAAGATAGTCAATACATTTAAAATACCTGAAGGCTGGAAGAGTGAAATGGTTCTTGATTCATCTTATAATCCAATGTTTGGAAAAAAGATGGTGGCACGATGGCGTTTCGTATGTACCAAAGTTAAAATTCAACCTGTTGAGCTTATCATTTTTAATTATGTCCCGCAGGATTCTGCAGTAATGACTCAAAAATCTATGATGTATTATGCAACCTCCAATTGCCTTGTGGTTTCAAATGAAAACATAAAGCAAAACAGTATGGATTTTGCCAGAGGCAGTTTTTATTTTGTAGAAAAAATGTGCCCTTGTTATACTACCGGTACGCAGGAATGCAGAACATTTGTAAGGGCATTGAGCGATTGGATAACCAACCGAGACAGAACAAAAGAATTATAGAAAGAAATTAAAAGGCTTCCTGTACCGTTAAGTAATACTCCACAGTAGTTCCATAGCCAATATCACCCCGTACATTTATATGGCGCTTTACGTTATAGTTGTAACGTATTCCCACTCCTTCAGCACAAATTGGAACCGGCTTTTCAGGGAAAACCTGGGCATTGCCCAATAAGGCCGCAGAACCAAAAGCGACTAAAGAAACCCTGCCTTTTAAATGGTAACGAAATTCTGCTTGCAAAAAAGTAAGGTCATCATCACGGTAATAACCAGTATAGTATCCCCTTATTTGTTTGGTGCCTCCAACCAGTGCCAATTGATTAAATGGAACATCACCCCATGTAAGTTGAGTATGTTCATTAAGACCAAGCACCAAACGGTCCGAAAGTGTATTATAACATGAAATATCACTTTGTATTTTATTGTATGTAAATGTTGAACCCAAGGTTGGAGAGTTTGCATAAGAAAGCACTTTAATAAACCAACCTTTCCTGGGGAAGTAAATACTGTCACGCGTATCGTACAGTAAATCTATGCCCGCACCCGAATTTATAGAGCCTTTACTTCCCAATACTTCACCCGTCTTTAAGACCCCGTCGCTTGCAGTCTGCCAAATGTCATCGTTTTCATAATAATAATCTATACCTGCATAAAAATGTGGTAATACTTTACGGAATGCATTCACAAATAACTTAGGGAAACGCACATTGTATAATTCCTTTGGTACTCTGTTTGTGCCTATACCCCAATAATAATAGCTGTAGTTGTAATAATCAAGCTCACCTTCAAAATAATACTTATTGTTTTTGGTATATAGTATGTAAGGGATGTATAAGTAGTCCTGATTTTTCTGGGTATAAGCAACAAAAGCCTCTACCAATGAATGGTGTGTGATTGAATCTTCCTTGCACATTTGGAAGGCAGCCAGGGCACCAACACCAAATAAAAATCCGGTTTCCGGTGCGTACGAAATTACGGGTATCAATTTTACCTGCACTTTCTTTTCAGAAGAATGTTTTGAGGTGTCGGTAAGAGTAGCCTGCAATGAAAATGATAGCAGGCTAAAATAAAATAGAATAAGTATCTTCCCCATGTGGTTTTCCAACAATAATAAGCAAGGCAAGTTTACTGTTTATTTAAATATGTAGCAAATATTATATTTGGAAGGATTATAAAGAAAGAATGACGAAGATATACGGACATAGAGGAGCGAGAGGAGTATACCCTGAAAATACCATTGAAGGTTTTTTGTATGCTGTGGGCCTTGGTGTGTATAGCATAGAAATGGACGTTGTAATATCGAAAGACAAGAAGGTAATCGTATCGCATGAGCCGTGGATGAATCCGAAGACGTGTACAAGGCCTAACAATTCTAAGGTTAGTTTCCTAAAAAGGAAGAATTTGTACAAGATGGAATATGACCTTATACGGCAATATGATTGTGGGTTAAGAGGGAATCCTGACTTCCCTTTGCAAAAAAGTATGCCTGCATATAAGCCTTTGTTAAAAGAAGTAATAGAGGCTGTTGAACTATTTCAAAAAAGGAATAGTTTGCCCCCCGTGGTTTATAACATTGAGATTAAAAGCAATTGGGTGAGTGATGGGGAATTGCATCCCTTACCCGATGAGTTTGTGGATTTAGTGCTTAAGGAACTATCGCCTTTCAATATTTACAACCGCGTCCTTCTTCAATCCTTCGATATGCGGCCCCTGAATATTTTGCATAAACTAAATACAGGATGTACAATTGGTATGTTGGTTCGCAGTCCGCGTTTTTTGAAACGTAAGCTTAACGACCTTTCTTTTACACCCGATACCTGCGGGATCTATTATAAATTAGCTACTGAAAAGTGGGTAAAATATGTACATCAGCTTGGCATGAAGGCTTTGGTATGGACAGAGAATGAGAAGGAAGATATGAGGCGCCATATAGCTATGAATATAGATGGAATAATAACCGATTATCCTGCCATGGGCTTAGAAGTTTTAACAGAGTCCTCAAAATAAAAGAATCATATCTTTGTTATTTACATTTAATCTATGAGCACAAACACGAAAACATGGTGGCCGCATATTATTGCGCTGGCACTATTTATTATAGTTCCCATCATTTATTTTTTGCCTGCGTTAGAAGGTAAGGCACTATTCCAGAGTGACATTAGCCATTTTTTAGGTGTAGTGAAAGAAATTACTGATTTCCGTGCCAAATATCATACTGAGCCGTTATGGACCAATTCAATGTTCGGTGGTATGCCTGCCTTCCAGGTTTCTATGGAATGTCATGCTAACCTGGTTACATATATCTACAAGATACTTTGCACCTGGATGCCTTTCCCGGCTAACATGGTCTTTTTGTATTGCTTAGGCTTCTACATTTTACTAAAGGCTTTAGAAATTGATACTTGGGTTTCAATTCTTGGTGCTTTTGCTTTTGCCTTTTCATCCTTCTTTTTTATCATCATATCAGTTGGGCATAATTCCCAAGCCAATGCCATTGCATTTATGGCACCAACACTGGCAGGTGTGATACTTGCATTAAAAGGTAAGCGAATTACAGGCTCTATTCTTATGGGTGTGAGTCTGGCGCTTGAATTGCTTTCTGACCACTTGCAGATAACCTATTATCTGTTGATGATAATTGGTGTTTATACCTTAATACAATTATTTGTTTCGTTCAAGCAAAAGCAATTACCTTCTTTTTTCAAAGCAATTGCTATGCTTGCTATTGCTGCAGTAATTGCTTTAGGTACAAATATTACCAGCATTTGGCTTACATACGAATATGGCAAGTATTCTACTCGCGGAACCGCCGATCTTTCTGTAGAAAAGCAAAAGGAATCATCGGGTCTTGACAAGAATTATGCCCTGGCATGGAGCTATGGTGTGCCTGAAACGATGACACTTCTAATTCCTAACTTTCAGGGCGGAGCATCACAGCCAATAGGTGAAAGTTCAAAATCAATACTTGATGGTGTAGATTCACAATACCGCGAACCGGTACAAATGTTTGAGGAATACTGGGGTAGCCAATCATTCACTGCAGGGCCTGTATATGTGGGTGCCATTATTTGCTTTTTTGCTCTTCTGGGGTTCTTTGTTATAAAAGGGCCAATGAAATGGTTTTTACTCTTTACTTCTATATTATCAATCATGCTTGCATGGGGTAAAAATTTTCTGCCTCTGACAGACATATTCTTTAATTACTTGCCTGGCTATAATAAGTTCCGGGCAGTATCAATGATATTGGTAATAGCAGAGTTTACATTGCCATTAATGGCTGCGCTGGCACTTGACAGACTGGTTAAGAGCAAAGATTTCTTTAAGGAAAAAATACCAGTTCGTTTTTTCAATAATGCAAATGGCATGAAGATATTTATTGCAGCACTTTGCCTTACCTGTGGTATTGCACTGCTTTGCTATGTTATGCCAACTGCATTCACTTCTTTTCAAAAGCAAGATGAAATATCACAACTCGCATCAAGAATAAAGCAAAGCCAGCCAACTGCAACCGACCAACAAATAAGTTCTTATCTCAACGATACCTATCCTTCAGTTCTCAAGGCACGTAAAGAAATATTTACAGCTGATGCGATGCGTACCATGATATTTATAATCCTTGCCGGTGGCTTGGTATGGGTATATGTAAAGAAGATGATCAATGAAAAAATATTTGTTGGGGTACTCCTGTTCTTTATATTAATGGATATGTACAATGTTGACAAGAGATATTTAAATGACCGGAATTTCACAACTAAAAAAGCTGTTAAAGTACCATACGAACCAGATGCGGCCGATATGGCGATACTGCAAGACACTAGCCAGGACTATAGGGTATTTAACACGACCGCAGCGCCTGACCAGGATAGCCGCACTTCTTATTTCCATAAATCACTTGGTGGATATAGTGGTATTAAAATGAGGAGATACCATGAATTGCTAGACCAGATTGAGATGGGCAATATGTCGGTTATAGATATGCTTAATGCTAAGTATTTTATTGTTGGCGGTAAGGATGGTCAAAGAATGGCGCAGAAGAATCCAGGCGCTTTGGGCAATGCATGGTTTATAGATAATTTTAGGGTTGTGCCTAATGCAGATTCTGAAAGAACTGCCTTATCGCATTTTGACCCAATGCATACGGCAGTTGTGGATGCAGTATTTACCGATTATGTAAAAGGTGTTCAGCCTAAGCGTGATTCAACAGACTTTATAAAATTGAATTCATACTTGCCTAATGACTTGGTATATACTTCTAAAACCAGCAGCCCTCAGTTTGCTGTATTCTCTGAAATATACTATAAAGATGGCTGGGATGCATTTATTGACGGGAAACCTACAGATTATATTCGTGTGAATTATATTTTGAGAGCAATGGCAATACCTGCAGGCACGCACACTATCGAATTTAAGTTTGAACCAAAGGAATTCGCAATTGGTGAAAAGGTATCATTGGCAAGTTCGCTCTTACTTATTGTGGGTTGTGTTTTCCTTCTGTTCCAGCAATTCAGGCCTAAGAAGGCACAGGAATAAGCAATGAAGAGAGTACTAATTATTACATATTACTGGCCCCCAAGCGGTGGAGCAGGTGTTCAGCGTTGGCTGAAATTTGTAAAATACCTTCGCGACTTTGGATGGGAACCTGTCATCTATACTCCTTCGAATCCTGAATCTCCTATCAATGATGAATCGTTAGAGAAGGATGTACCTATTGGAATAACCGTATTGAAAACAGAAATTTGGGAACCATATCTCTTCTATAAAAGGATGATGGGGCAGAAAAAGCACGAGAAAATAAATGCTGCTTTCCTTACTGAGTCTAAGAAACCGAAGAGATTTGAAAAACTGGCCGTATGGATACGAGGTAATTTTTTTATTCCAGATGCGCGTGCATTTTGGATAAAACCTTCCGCTAAATACCTTGTGGAATATTTGAAAAGGAACCCTGTAGATGCAATGATATCTACCGGCCCTCCGCATAGTATGCACCTTATTGCAAATGCGGTTAAAGAAAAGGTGAATATTCCATGGATGGCAGATTTTCGTGATCCGTGGACAGAGATAGATTTCTATTCCAAGCTTATGCTTACCCCAATGGCGGATAGCAAACATAAGAAGCTTGAATTAAAAGTGTTACGCAAAGCAGATATTGTAAGTTGTGTGGGACAAAACTGGTTGGAAGGACTAGAAACGATATTGAAAAAAAGCGCCCCTGAAAAGTTCACGAAGGAAGTTCAGGCAAAGTTCAAATTCATATCAAATGGTTTTGACCCCGATGATTATGCCACAGTAGGTGAGGTGCAAATGGATAAGAAATTTACGATGGCGCATATTGGTACGCTAGATAAATCAAGAAACCAACCGACATTATGGAAGGTATTATCAAAACTTGTGAAGGAGAATCCCTCTTTTGCACAAGACCTCGAAATTAAACTGGTTGGGAAAGTAGATATCTCAGTGCAGGATGATATAGAGAAGAATGGACTTACTCCATATGTAAATAAGATTGCATATTTATCGCATCACGATGTTACTGCAGTGCAAAAGCAAGCTCAGGTATTAATGTTATTGGTTAACAGAACACCTAATGCCAAGGGAATTACAACTGGTAAGTTCTTTGAATATATGGCTGCAAAGCGGCCTGTATTGTGTATTGGAATAGAAGGAGGTGATGCTGAGAAAATAATTAATGAAACCAGAGCCGGACTTTTTGCTGGTTTTGATGATGCAGTTACTATGGAAAAGGATATCCTCTATTTCTACAATAAATATAAAGAAGGGTACCTACCATGCGAGAGTATAAATATTGAAAGATATTCCCGTAAATCGCTTACAGGAGATGTAGCTAATGTGCTGAATTCCATGGTATCTAATCATAAATAGCTGATTCAATAATTGTGACCTTCGGCACAATAGTCCTCTAAATTGCTAACTTTGCTTTTCCATTAATACGACCTATGGATAAGCACTCATATTTAAGTAATTCCGACCCTGCTACAATAGACGATTTATACCAAGAATATCTTAAGGATAATTCCTCTGTAGATTCATCGTGGCAGAAATTTTTTGAAGGTTTTGAATTTGCCAGAAAAAGCTATTCCGATCTTTCAGCGAATGACCAAATACCTGAACAGGTACGCAAGGAATTTGCAGTATTAAATCTGATTAATCTGTACCGTTCTTCTGGACACTTGTTTACCAAGACAAACCCGGTTCGTGAACGCAGAAAGTATTATCCAACCCTTGATGAGATTGAATTAGTAGGCCTTAGCCAGAGTGATATGGATACTGTGTTCCATGCCGGAACAGAGGTTGGCCTGGGTACTGCTAAATTATCCGATATAATAGCTTTCCTTAAGCAAACATATTGCCAGTCAATTGGTGTGGAGTATACTCACATCCGTAACCAGAAAGTAGTGAAATGGTTGCAGGATAGAATGGAATCTACGCGCAACACCCCTAATTTTAATGCAGAACAAAAGCGCCAGATATTACAGGAAATAAGTAAAGCCGTAGTATTTGAAAATTTCCTGCATACCAAATTTGTAGGTGAAAAACGGTTTTCGCTCGAAGGAGTAGAAGCGCTTATTCCTGCTGTGAATGGTATAATTGAAAAGGGTGCGGCTATGGGAGTGCAAGAAGTTGTAATTGGCATGGCTCACCGCGGTAGGCTTAACGTACTTGCTAATATTCTGAAAAAGACATACGAAGATATTTTCACTGAATTTGAAGGAAAGGAATTTGATGCCGATGCATTGTTTGGTGGAGATGTAAAATACCACTTAGGTTATTCTTCAAACGTTGTTACGAGGGACGGCAATAAGGTGCATTTAAGTCTTACACCTAATCCATCGCATTTGGAAACAGTTGGGCCGGTTGCTGAAGGTATTACCCGTGCCAAGCTCGATAAGCAGTATGGCAAGGATATGAATAAGATAGTTACCGTATCTATCCATGGGGATGCTGCTATTGCAGCACAAGGAGTAGTATATGAAACCGTTCAGATGGCGAAACTCGAAGCGTATCGCACCGGTGGAACTATTCATGTCGTTGCGAATAACCAGATTGGTTTCACTACGAATTATGTGGATGCTCGAACAAGTACTTATTGCACCGATGTTGCTAAAGTAATATTGTCACCAGTGTTCCATGTGAATGCTGATGATGTGGAAGCTGTGGTGCATACGGTAATGTTAGCCATTGAATTTCGGCAAACATTCCATAGAGATGTATTTATTGATTTATTAGGTTACCGTAAATATGGCCATAACGAAGGTGATGAGCCACGTTTTACCCAGCCATTGCTATACAAAGCTATTGCCGCACATGCCGATCCTCGTAAAATTTATGTAGATAAACTTTTGCAGGAAGGTGTGATAAGTGAAGCTGACCTGCAAAAGATTGAAAGTGAGTTTAAAGAGACCTTGCAAGAAAGATTAGATGAATCGAAACAGATACGTAAAACCAAAGTAACCTCATTCCTGGAAGGGGTATGGAAGGGTATACGTATAGCAGATGATAAGGATTTTGAGAAATCTCCTGATACTGGAGTAGATAAAAAGGCATTGTTAGAAATAGGACAAAAAGTAACTGATCTTCCTGCCGATAAAAGTTTCTTCAACAAGATTGTAAAATTGCAGGCAGACCGTAAGGCCATGCTGCAAGGCGAAGGAGCGATAGACTGGGGTATGTCAGAGTTACTGGCCTATGGCTCAGTGGTTATGGAAGGTAAGCCTGTCCGTTTTAGCGGACAAGATGTAAAAAGAGGGACTTTCTCTCACCGCCATGCGGTACTGACCATAACTGATTCGGAGGAGCAATACACTCCGCTTGAGCATTTAAGTAAGGACCAGGCAAGTTTTGAAATTTATAATTCCCATCTTTCTGAATATGCTGTATTAGGATTTGAATATGGCTATGCCATGTCATCGCCTCATTCGCTTACAATATGGGAAGCTCAGTTTGGTGATTTTGCTAATGGTGCACAAATTATTATCGACCAGTATTTGAGTGCTGCAGAAGATAAATGGCGCCGTATGAACGGTATTTGCTTGTTCTTACCACATGGTTATGAAGGCCAGGGGGCGGAACATTCCAGCGCACGTATGGAAAGGTTTTTGATGTTATGTGCTGAAAATAACATGTACGTTATTAATGCTACTACTCCTGCTAATTTCTTTCATGCATTAAGAAGGCAAATACATTCTGATATCCGCAAGCCAATGGTGGCATTTACTCCCAAGAGTTTGCTTCGTCATCCTAAATGTGTATCCAAAATTGCTGACTACACCAAAGGCGGCTTTACTGAGATAATAGACGATGGCAATACTTCTGCAACCCGATTAGTTTTCTGTTGTGGCAAGGTATATTACGACCTGCTTGAAGCTAAAGAAAAAGAAGGTGTAGACGATGTGGCAATTATACGTATGGAGCAATTGTATCCTTTCCCTCGCAAGCAATTTAATGCTGTTTTGGGCAAGTACAAAAAAGCGAAAGAATATATTTGGGTTCAGGAAGAGCCTGAGAATATGGGTGCATGGTTATTTATGACCCGTATGGTGAAAGAAGTAAAACTCACCTGCGTATCTCGCCCTGAAAGTGCAAGCCCTGCAACAGGTTCAAAGAAGAAGAGTGAGATGGAGAAAGCAGAAATTTTGAATAAGGTATTTGGAAAAGTACTCGTTAAATAGATAGATTAATGAAGTTAATCAGGGCTAAAGCCCAAACTTGTATCGTGTTCAGTAACCCCGACTTTAAAGTCGGGGTTAGGAAAAAAGTACCTAATATGAACTTTAGTCCTGACTGTAGGTTAAAAAAATAATTAGTTAAATATTATAATAGTTCAACCATGATAGCAGAAATAAAAGTCCCAAGCCCAGGAGAATCAATATCGGAAGTACAAATAGCCCGTCTGCTTAAAAAGGATGGCGATTATGTACAAAAGGATGAAGAAATATGTGAAATTGATTCTGACAAGGCTACATTGACTGTTAACAGTGAACAGGCAGGGCAGATAAAAATATTGGCAAAAGAAGGCGATACAGTAAAGGTAGGCAGTGTAATTGCAAAAGTAGATACCGATGTAAAGGCTCCTGCTAATTTGGAAGCCAAACCAAAAGAACAAAAGGCTGCTGTTGCTGAAAAGGTTGCTGCTCCAGTCACCCAGGCAAAACCTGCAGAGACTTCTTATGCTTCGGGTACACCATCGCCTGCTGCTAAAAAAATTATGGCAGAGAATAATATTCCTGCATTGAATGGCACTGGCAGGGGTGGAAGGGTAACGAAATCGGATGTATTAAATGCTATGGCGAGTGGCTTTAAAGCTGAATCTTCATCGTCGTTCCAAGGGACACGCGATGAAGACAAGCAAAAGATGACTGCCCTGCGCAAAAAGCTTTCTCAGCGTTTAGTAGCGGTTAAAAATACCACTGCTATGCTAACTACTTTCAACGAAGTAGATATGAGCGCTTTGCTAGCATTGCGTGAAAAATATGGCAAGAAGTTTGAAGAAAAATATGGTGTAAGATTAGGTTTTATGTCATTCTTTACCAAAGCGGTTACTGAGGCTCTTGCCGAGTTCCCTGCTGTTAATGCCATGATAGACGGAGAAGAAATTGTTTACCATAAATATGCTGACGTGGGTATTGCGGTCAGCGCTCCTAAAGGTTTGGTTGTTCCAGTATTACGTAATGCAGAGATGATGAGTTTGTCTCAGATTGAAGCCAGGATAAAAGAGCTTGCGCTTAAGGCACGTGATAATAAATTGTCATTAGAAGAAATGAGCGGAGGAACATTTACCATTACTAACGGTGGAGTGTTTGGCTCACTCATGTCAACTCCGATAATTAATCCACCGCAGAGTGCCATTTTAGGTATGCATAATGTGGTTGAACGCCCGGTTGCTGTAAAAGGCAAGGTTGAGATTCATCCAATGATGTATATCGCCCTATCATACGACCACCGTATTATTGACGGCCGTGAATCAGTTAGTTTCCTGGTAAGAGTAAAACAAGGTATAGAAGATCCTACAAGGCTTCTCTTTGGCAAGGATCCTTCTGAGGTGCTATTGGGGCTTTAAACTGAAAACTAAGAGTTAAGAATAATCCCCTCCTATGGAGGGGTGAAGGGGTGGGTATATTTTTACCACAAAGAACACAAAGTAAATAGCTCCACAAAGACCGCAAAGATTTTTTGTCATGCTGAGCCTGTCGAAGCATCTCTTCCAAAACTTGCATATTTCTGCATCTTTTTGCAATTTTCAGGAAATCCACTTCAGGTAATCACATGATTTTCAGTTAATCCAATAAATATCATTCTCGCAATTACAAATGGGTTGACACTTTTTAGCTTCTTTAAAATATAATAGCTTGATAATCAATTATGTTTTTCCGAAAAACACCCGAAATCTGTCAACCTTTGTCAACCCATTCTCCCTCTCTTTGCAGGAGAGGGTCAGGGTGAGGTCGTGTGCTAATATTCATTAGGTGACGTTGCCGGTAGTCCGAAACTATGTATGGGCGACCTCATCCTGTATCCTTCTCCTATAGGAGAAGGAGGGGCTAAATTATATGTCAAAGAACTAAATGTAAAAATAGCTTATATATTAATATAATGTAATAAAATATTAAATAAATTTTCAACAAGCTAGTAAGCGCGAGTGTCAACGCTCGTGCTTATTAATGATTGGGCATCCTGCCTAACTATGCATCAAGATGATGTGAGATGTTCAGTCACGAGGCAGGAGCCTCGCCTACTTGGGGAATAATATAACATCTAAATCTGCTGTATATTTTTTGTAATATTGTGCTATGGTGGTGAACATGTCTAAAATATTTATCCTATCTACAATCTTATTAACAGGATGTAATGGGAATATTCAAGAACAGAAACAAGAACAGCAAACAGCAGCAACCGTTAAACCTTGTTCAAGAGAAGACGTAAAGAAGGAAGTTCTATCATTGTTTGAGGCAAAATTTAGGTCAATTGATTCATCATACATTGGATATTCTAAGATATCAAGTGATTCTTTAGGTGATATTTTTTCCAATCAAAAAAATGAGAATACTTGCGGTTGTGAGGCGTCCGTTTATTATTCTTATAGCAATAAAGATTATACTTCAGAGCAAAAAAAGCAGCTTGATTCTTTGCTTAACCTTATTCCAACAAGTTTAGGAGGAAAAAGAATAGCTTACGGCACTAAAGCAGACAGTTTAGAAAATGTTTGTAGGAATAGTGGGTGGAATGAAAAATATAAGCAAATACATGATAATCCTGCAGGTTGGAGTGTGCCTAAACCCGATAAGCAAGCTGTTAAATATGATGTTAAAGTGTCAGATGATGGTAAAACATATGTTGAACTTCACAAGTAAGATTAGCCTTTAAAGCAAATAAACCATGAAAGCACAAGTTATAAAAGTAGTGCGAGAAAATTCGCCAGATGAGGCTATGAAAAAATTAGTAGTTGAAATTGATAGTTATACAAAGAAATATAAAAGGAAGATTAAAAGTGCAAGTCACACATTGACTTATACTGATTTTGATAAAAAATGGACTGCATCTGTTCTATTTTTTGAGGTAGGTAAATAAATCAGTATACGATTGCCGTCTTTCAGGTTAAGCTGCGATGTAAATACCTTAATAATTACCAAGGTCGATCTATACCGTTTCCAACTGCTTCTCTTCTTTCTTGCTATTAGCAATTGCTACCTGCTGAGCAACATTACCTGCTAATTCCAAAAATGCTTTTGCTTGAGGAGTATCCTTTTGCAATACTGCCGGCCTTCCCGCATCTCCTGCTTCACATATACTTTGTACCAATGGTATTTGTCCGAGGAAAGGCACATGCAATTCTTCAGATAAGTTCTTTGCCCCGTCTTTACCAAATATGTAGTACTTGTTATCAGGTAGTTCAGCAGGGGTGAAGTATGCCATATTTTCAACTATTCCTAAAATAGGCACATGTATATCTTTATGTCCGAACATGGTAACTGCTTTACGTACATCAAGCAATGCTACATTTTGCGGAGTGCTAACTATTACAGCACCTGTAAGCGATGCAGTAGAAACCAATGAGAGTTGTATATCGCCTGTTCCTGGAGGAAGATCAATAAATAGATAATCGAGTTCGCCCCAGTTAGAATCTCCAATAAGTTGTTGGAAAGCCTTTGATGCCATCGGTCCTCTCCATACTACTGCTTGTGCATTCGTGACGAAGAAACCTATAGAAAGCATTTTAACTCCATAGTTCTCAATCGGGGTCATATATGTTTTGCCTGTCCTTTGTTCCAATAACGGCTTTTCATCCAATACGTCGAACATCATTGGAATAGATGGGCCATAAATATCCGCGTCCAATAATCCTACTTTTGCGCCTTGCATAGCCAGTGCCACCGCCAGGTTAGCTGCAACCGTAGATTTTCCAACACCACCTTTGCCTGATGCTACTGCAATTACATTCTTTACTCCTGGTAATACGCCGGCATCTTTCGGAGTTCTGTGAGTAGTTACTTTAGAACTCATCGTTACTTTCACTTCTGCTTCTTTATCTACGTAGTAAATAATAGCATTTACACTTGCTTTGTGAATCATTTCCTTCATTGGGCATGCAGGGGTAGTGAGTACAACAGTAAAACTTACTTTTTTACCATCTACCACAACATTTTCAACCATGCCAAGGGTAACAATATCTTTATCGAAATCGGGGTCTATTACGTTCTTAAGCGCTTCTAAAACTTGTTCTTTAGTTATCATATATAGGGTATTAATTAGGTAAAGTTAGGAAATATGCAAGAATTTGCGGTTTTCTATATTCCTACGAATGTTTGATATGCCATTTCTTAAAATAGATCACTTCATGATTGACGTGAGAATACCATATTATGCCCCCAACAATACCTGCAATTCCCAGCCAGGCATAATTGGAACTTACGTGTTTGGTAGGGTCATTGCTGCTATCAGCTTCCGCCCTTACAAACTCATTTATAAAAAGGAAAGAACTAACACAGCAAATACCTAAGGCACAGGCCTTTGCCAGTTTTGTGGGATATCCCTTTACAAATTTTATACTTTGAAGTGTGTCAACTTTAATTCGCAGGGTATCTCTAAAGAAAACAGATTCTTCTAACTGGGACAATTGTGCCTCTCGCTCTATTTCTGTCAGCGCTTTGTTGTTTTGAATTTTAAATTCACCACTAAGATATCTTATCATTAATGTGTCATGCCCGTTCGTATCTTTTTTATGAGATATGTGTTTTAGTGTAGTCAGAGTAGAATCGTTTGCATCAACAACAACTGTATGAATATGTCCCTTGTTCAAAGTGGTTATATCGGCTACGAAAGGCATACGAGCAGTATATTTCTTGGCAGAATCACTCCTGCTTACAAATGTCAAATCAGTATTCTGCCCTAAACAACATAAGGTAAAAAGACAAAAAAGTATTATTGCAGATATTTTCATTTTATGTGTATTAAAGCTTCAACTCAGTGGCAGGGTCCCAAAAAACTTTCTTAAAATTAACAATTACATCTTTCTTCACCTTTATTCCTTCTTTCGCAAGTAATTGTTCCATAAGATTTGGGTGACCAAAATGATGTTTACCCGATAGCATACCGTTACGGTTCACCACACGGTGAGCAGGTACGGGCTTCTTCTGTGCATGTGAATTATTCATCGCCCAACCAACAAGGCGAGATGATTTTGCAGAACCCAGGTATTTGGCAATGGCACCATAGCTCGTAACCCTGCCTTTTGGCACCTGGCGTACCACTTCATAAATCATATCGTAAAAGTCATTCATAATGCAAAGGTAAATGGTTTTTGACTCACCCCGCTTCGCTTCCCCTCTCTATCTGATAGAGAGGGGTTAGGGGAGAGTAATTTTTCCGTAAGTTTGGTCTAATTATGAGCGATATTAGCGTCAACGACTTTTCTTACTTAGAACAATACAGGCCTCAAATCTCTAATCCTGAGTTTTGGCAAGAGGTATTGGTGCAGTTGAACAGGGATTTAGGAAAGGATGAAGCAATTAAAATAGCTGCTGACAACTTGAAAGGCGATACCGTGGCAGAGTTGTTCGTAATTGCTTTGCAGAAATACCTTCCTGAAATTACTCCTCAACTTTCGGAAGTATTATACAGGATAGATGTAAGCGAAAGCCAGGTCACTGCACTAAAGGATATGCCTATCGACATTTATTACCGCTGCCTGGCAGAAATAGTGCTTAAAAGAACGATACAAAAGGTAATTACCCGGAAGATGTATTCCGGCAAAAAAATCGAATAGTGTCTTCATCTGCTATACTTATTTGCCTCCTATCTTACTTTGCCGTATTAATGGCTGTGTCCTATTTTACCGGTCGCAACAGCACTAACGAAGGCTTCTTTCTTGCTAACCGCAAATCGCCTTGGTATCTTATAGCATTTGGTATGATAGGTTCATCTATTTCAGGTGTAACCTTTATATCGGTACCCGGTGCAGTAAAGGCGACAGGCTTTACATATTATGAAGTTGTATTAGGTTATATACTTGGTTATTGGGTAATTGCAGCGGTGCTTATGCCGGTGTTCTATCGCATGCAACTCACGTCCATCTATACGTATTTAAAAGAAAGATTCGGTCATTATGGTTACAAAACAGGAGCTTCCTACTTTCTTATTTCCCGTATTATTGGTGCGTCTTTCAGGCTATATGTGGCTGTGGAGGTTTTGCAAATAAGCATATTCAACCAATGGAATATTCCTTTTATTTTAAATGCAGCAATAATGGTGTTTTTAATATGGCTCTATACACGCAATGGTGGCATGAAAACAATTATCTGGACGGATGCTTTGCAGACATTTTTTCTGTTAGCAGCGCTTATTGGCAGTATTGTTCTCATCACACAATCACTGCATATTCATATTGGCGATTTGGCAAGCAAAGTGGCTGAGTCTCCTTATTCAAGTGTGTTTAACTGGGACTATAAGAGTAAGATGTTTTTCTTCAAGCAATTTTTTAGTGGTGTATTTATTGCTATTGCAATGACTGGCCTCGATCAGGATATGATGCAGAAGAACCTAACGTGTAAAACGCTTGGCGAGGCACAGAAGAATGTTTTCTCATTCAGTATAGTTCAGGCAGTAGTAATATTTATGTTCCTTGTGTTAGGTGCGCTACTCTATTTATATGTGGCGAGTGTACACTTCCCTTTACCCGCAAAAGCCGATGACCTGTACCCAACACTTGCAACCAATGGCTATTTTGGAATGACTGTAGCATTTTTGTTTGTAATGGGATTAACAGCCGCATCCTTTGCCAGTGCAGATTCTGCTCTTACTGCTCTTACTACATCATTTTGTGTAGATATTTTAGATATAAAAGAGAAGGAGCAGCAGAAGCAAGAACTAACAAGGAAATGGGTACATGTGATGATGGCAGCATCATTGGTGGCAGTTATAGTAATTTATAGATGGATTAATGATCCTATTATTATTAACGATGTATTTAAAGTGGCAGGATATACGTATGGACCGCTCCTTGGGCTTTATGCGTTCGGACTCCTTACCCGAATAAGTGTGAAAGATAAATGGATACCTATAATTTGCGTTGCATCGCCCCTAATTTGCTACCTGCTTGATACTCATTCCAAAGAGTGGTTTTCAGGCTACCAATTCGGCTTTGAATTGCTCATCTTAAATGCTTTGCTTACCTTTATTGGTCTATTATTGTCGGCGAATAGGGCAGTGGTAAAAACTATATGAGCAAAACGGTCAATATTCTTTCAATAGATGGTGGTGGCATTCGTGGAATAATCCCAGCAACTTTTCTTGCAATGTTGGAAGAAAGGTTGCAGCAAAAGCAGAACAACCCTAACATTCGATTAGCTGATTATTTCGACCTAATCGCGGGTACAAGCACCGGTGGGTTATTAACATGTGTCTATCTCACCCCTGATGAAGAAGATGCTACACGTCCACGATTCACAGCCAAGCAAGCAGTTGATTTTTATTTTGCATATGGTGGTTCTTCATTCATGGCACAAGAAGATGGAGGCTTTCATAAATACTCACCTGAAGGATTAGAGGGGCAGCTCAGGCTATTTTTTAAGGAACTTAAACTGAGCCAGCTTATTAAGCCATGCTGCGTTACCGCATACGATCTGCTGCATACTGAGCCTTATCTTTTCCAGTCAAATAAAGCTATAGGTGATCCACGGTCCGATTTCTTTGTACGCTCTGTAATACGCTCTACATCGGCCTTACCGGGTATATTTCCACCGGCCAAAGTTACTTCTATGGCTGAACGGGAATTTACATTTGTCGATGGGAGTATTTTTGCATATAACCCTGCTTTATTTGCTTATTTACAGGCAAAACAACTATACCCTCAGGCAGATAGCATTACATTATTATCATTAGGAACAGGGCTTGCAACAACAGCGTATACAGATAAAGAGGTAGAGAATACAAGTTATAAGAACTGGGCACGTATGTTGGCTAACATTGCTTTCGATGCACATAGCGATATGGTAAATTACCAGCTGGAAGACATCTTTAAGAATAAGCCACATTCCACATATATACGTCTTCAACCATCGCTGCATGGTTTGAATAAAGAGATGGATAATGTAAATGCCGAGAATATACAATCCTTGTATAGTGCAGGAGAAAGCTTTGTTAAATCAAATGAAAAAACCCTTTCAGAGATTGTAGAGTTACTTGTTACTGGGCGATAACTTCAGCACTCTTCAAGTTGTGAATGCGCTTTGTTTTTGTTCTGAAACGAGGAATAAATAAAGCAAGGAAGTAAGACCTGATAATATACCACCAAAAACTTTTTTCGATTAAAGCAGGGTCTATCAGGTGTTTAATTTTTTCATGCTCGGCAGGTGTTTTGCTCCAGTGTGTTCCAGCTTTATCATGATGCACTGTGTGCAATCCGTTATTAAAAAGAAGAATATTAATTAATCCTTCAAAATTCCTTGAATGGTTTATATCTGACTCTTCATCGGCATGTACATGCTGCACGTAATTAAGTATCAATACGCTGAATGTTGATACCTGCTGTGGAATGATGATGTAAAGCAATGCCTTCTTCCAATCTATAAGCAATGCCACGCCAACAAATATTATAAGTACTGCAATTTGTGCCAAACATTGGTAGTATTTCTTTTTAGATTTCACTTTCACTTCCTTAAGATAGGCCCTTAATACAATTTGCTGGAAGTATCCACTTATGGAAGGGTATGTAAGTAAAGTGAGTAGGTTGTTCCTTTCACTTATGCGATAGGTAATAGTATAATCACCTTCCTTATTATTTAAAGTATGGTGATTCTTATTGTGAGTAGGAACCCATGCCCAAACCGGGAAACCATAAAAACAAGTTAGCCACCAGTCCGTAAGTATATTTAATGTATTATTCTTCCATATTGGTAAGTGGTTGTGGTTGTGAGCCATAACTGATACGGAAACTGCCATAAACAAGCACCACACATATAAGAATGGGTTAAGAGAACCAAGGTTCCATTGAACTATAAGTAACGCAGTGGTAATAACCATATAAATAATGGACCGGATATCTGCCTTGAATCTTAACATTTTGGTAAGGTGTGTTGGGAAGTTTAAGCCCGTTCTGGAAACTACTGAAACCAGTAATTTGTCTAAAGGTAAGCTAAAAAAGCCTTGTGTAGTCAATAAAAGGAGGGGCACTAAAATTAATAACATACGCTTCAGTTGAAAGAATTGAATGATATTGCTATATTTGAGTATACATTTCTCCCTCCCTGAACCCCCCAAATGTATAAAATGACAAAACGATTACTTGTTATCTTATTAAGTTGTATAGTTGACTTTAGTACAAATGCCCAAACTATTCTTGGTGTCGATGTTTCTTCTTACGAGGGTAATATTACCTGGTCGAAGGTAAAGGCAGGAGGGTATGTGTTTGCGTTTGCAAAAGCTACCGAAGGTGTAACAATTACTGATTCATATTATGTTACTAATCAAGTGAATGGTACATCTGCAGGAGTTGTCATGGGTTCTTATCATTTTGCTCACCCAGAAAATAATACTGCTGTTGCTGAAGCCAATTACTTTTTAAGCGTAGCCCGTCCATATATAAAAGCCTGCAACTTACCCCCAGTACTTGACCTGGAAGATCCTCCAAGTGGACCTTCTCTTTCGTCTTACTTCACTTCTGCTCAATTAACGGCTTGGGTTGAAACTTGGATGCAGACGGTATTAGATTCTACAGGCATAGCTCCCATTATATATATAGGTCCAAGCAATGCTGGTTATGTTCAAAGCTCCTTAAATAAATGGGGCTTATGGATTGATGACTATGCCAGCAGTCCAACCAGCCCACCACCAAATATTGGAGTATGGACCACTTGGGATTTTAAGCAATTTACATGGGTGGCAACTGTTCCGGGAATTAGCGGGACAAATAATGTAGATGCAGATGTTTTTAACGGCACTACCAATCAATTCAATACGTTGATAGGTTGTAACGCTATTCTTGCTGCTTTCACTTCTAATCATAAATCAGTTTGCCAGGGCTCTATTGTTAGCTTTACTGATAAAAGTACCAGCACGAGCAAAATAACTTCATGGAAATGGACCTTTACAGGTGGTACTCCTGATACTTCCTCACTGCAGAACCCTACCATTACATATAATACCCCGGGAGTATATAGTGTGAAAGAAGTGGTAACATCTTCAGCAGGGAAGGATTCGCTCACCTATACTGCTTATATTAATGTAACAGCAACAGGTACCTTGCCTCTTATAGAGGGTTTCCAGGCTTCAACATTCCCCCCAGCAGGTTGGTATTTGAATATACCTAATCCGGCTGATAGTGTTTGGGAGTTATGTACCACCAATGGCTATAGTAGTACACAGTGTATGTATTTCCCGGCTAACTGTGGCCAAGCGGTAAATATTACAGGACAAAGGCAACAGATATATACCCCGAGTTACAGTTTTGCAAGCGCTACAAAATCTGAAATGTGGTTTGATGTAGCTTATGAACCAAGCAAGGTTCCTACTTATAGTGATACGCTTGAGGTATATTATTCAACCGATTGCGGTACTACATGGAAGAGTATATATTCCAAAGGTGGAATGACATTATGCACAACGGGAAGTACTACGGGGGCAGGTACCGATACATCAGGTAGCGATGGGAATGGTTGTTTTGTGCCGCCTAATACAAAGGCATGGAGGACGGATTCAATAAATCTTTCTGTTGTGAATGGACAACCGAGTGTAATGTTCTCCTTTGAAAGTCGTTCCGGTTGGGGTAATATTATATATCTCGATAACATCAATATTACAGACAATACAATCACTGGTGTTAAGAATGTAGTGAGTTCGAATGATGTAAAAGTATACCCTAATCCGAACAAGGGCTCGTTCACGATTAAGATTATTAATGGGTTGCAAGTATTAGCAAATGGTCAAATAGAAGTATACGATATACTAGGTCAGAAGGTGTATCAGGCTTTAGTTAACTCAGGCATAACACAAGTTACTCTGAATGCCAGGCCAGGTATGTACTTTTATAGGATAACTACAAGTGAAGGAAGCGCCCTTATTTCAGAAGGTAAGCTGATAATTCAATAAGAATAGAATGTAAAAAGAAAAGCCACCAAAATTGGTGGCTTTCTCTTTCGTGTGATCCCGATGGGATTCGAACCCATGACCCTAACATTAAAAGTGTTATGCTCTACCAGCTGAGCTACGGAATCAAACTGGTTCCTTAAAAAAGGTGCGCAAAGATAACAGCATTTTGGGAATACCCAATGCAATAAATTATTTTTTTGCAACCCCCAATAAAATCAAGGGTCTTGGCTTAGAAAATCTTTCGGTAGGTGATGAATATTTTGTAAGGTACCACTTGAAGCAGTGCAACAAGTATATGAATCATTTTTTCATTAAAGCTCCCAATCCAGCTTATAAGCAAATTATCGTACCTGTTTTTAGGCAAAATGACCTTGCCTAATTCATTGAACATAGCCGCTTCAACACCTTTTCCCTGGTATTCCGGTATTATTCCGAATACCATACCAGTCATGGTTTTACAGCCTTTTGTTTTTTGGTACCATAGGAATTTTAGTTTGCCCCACCAATTAAAGTTACCATGCACATATTGGAATATCTCATTTAACTCAGGTAATGATATATACACCCCAATTGGTTCATCTTTATAATAGGCATACCAGCAAATGTCTTCATCTATAACAGGCCTTAGCTTGCGCATAAGAGCAAGAGATCTTTCCTTTGTCATTTCTTCAAAGTCAACCCTTTCGGCTTTCCATGCCTTATTATAAATTACACGAAAGTCTTCAGCATACTTATCGGCATTTGCCTTTTTTAATGACTCGAACCTATAATTTGGGTCACGCCTTACACGCTCAGCTAGCCCTACTAGCCTTTGGTTTGGCGGATTCTTTGCTGACCTGGAATAAACAATCTGTTCATACTCTTTAGCGAAGCCATATTCTTCAAAAAAAGGCTTATAGTATTCAGGATGATGGTTCATTCCATATATCGCTAGTTTATCCTTACCTTCCGCTAATAAGCCCCAATAGCGGTCTTTTTCACCAAAGTTAATGGGCCCGTCCATAGCCTTCATGCCTTTATGGCTAAGCCATTCTTTGCATTTACCAAAAAGGGCAAAAGCAGCTTTTTTGTCATTAATACATTCAAAAAAGCCCATTCCACCTGTTGGTTGAGCAAAGGAGAACGCTGTTTTATTATTTATAAAAGCAGCTACCCGTCCTATAGGTTTCTTATTATCATCATACATTACCCATCGTATGCAATCACCATGGGTAAAATAAGGATTCTCTTTCTTGTTAAATACTTCTTCTATCTCCTGTTGAAGGTGTGGAACCCAATTAGGGTCGTTCGCATAAATAGTAAACGGGACGCGCGTAAAATCGTGGACTGTCTTCTTATCTGATACTTCTACTATTACCATAAATTATATTAGTCATGACAAATTTACCCGAAAACTAATAACTTCGGGAACGAAATTAGCAGAAGAATTATTTTATTAAGAATATCTAAAGCCAGATTTTTAAGCGACAGGCCTATTTTATGGAATTGAATTCAGCAGACATAGAAAGGATAAGAAAGATGCCCATGAATTTTGTTGTGGGTAAAGAGCGCTCCGGGACTACTCTTTTGCAGGTAATTCTAAATGCTCACCCTAATATTGTTGCGCCACCCGAATCACGTTTCATTGTTTTATTATATAATCGTTATGGTGCTATTAAACAGTGGTCTGAAAAGAACGTACTAGATTTTTGTAACGACTTATTCAGGGAAGGATTGTTTAAGAATCAATGGGGGATGGATAAGTTGAAACTGCGCGATTCATTGCTTTCAGTTAAGGACTCACTTTCTTACCCGCTTCTTTGTAAGATCATTTTTATTCAATGGGGTGGGGAAGGGAAGGATG
This sequence comes from Bacteroidia bacterium, assembly GCA_035485295.1. Lineage (GTDB taxonomy): Bacteria > Bacteroidota > Bacteroidia > JABEUT01 > JABEUT01 > JABEUT01. The sequence continues at coordinate 14,681 of DATHOD010000173.1, read as the reverse complement.
TAAAGATGATATTTGATAAAAACCCGGTATATTATTATTTTCTTCCAAAATTGGAGATGATATTTCCTGAAGCTAACTTTATACATATAGTGCGTGACTATAGAGCCAATATAGTAAGCCACCAACGGGTGTTTAAAATTAAAAGGGCAGCGGATTTAGCATATAGATGGTTAAAAATAGATGAGCTAATTGAGAAAAGTAAATTAAGAAAAGTGGGAAGGTATTTCACACTCAAATACGAAACCCTGGTTCTTGAACCGGAATCCTCTATTAAAAGCATGTGTGAGTTTTTTGGGATTCCTTTTTCAGAAAACATGGTTAAGGATCATACCTCACATATTTACTCGACTTTCAATGAAAATAAACGGGAAAGATTCAGAGAAATGCATCGCAGTTTATTTACTCCTATGAATGTTGCTCATGTGGATGAATGGCGTGAGAAATTATCGCCTGATGAGGTAAGAGAAGCAGAAGCAGTGGCCGGTGAATATGGAAAGGTTAAATACAATTATCCCATTATTTCAGCTAAGCCTTTAAAGTTAAATATATTGAAAGTGGGAGTTATTAAAATAAAGTTCGTATTAATAAAAATTGCTTACAAGGTTATATTCAGTAAGCTGGCCTTGTATTATTTCATAAGATGGAAGGTCTGGAGAGATTTCTGATAACCAGGTACCTCAGCTTTTATTGATATTTGCAATTTGCTCTTTTTCTGCTTTTTCTTTTAAATAGTTTTTTAATTCACCCACTTCGGCTAAATGGATAAGATTGCTGTCTTTTTTGAGTAGTTTGTAGTATTTCCATATTGGTGGGTGAAAAGCAATAATATCAAGGAACATATAAAACGGTGTTAATTTTAGGGCATAGAATGGTGCAGCCCATCTATAACCCATACCTATCGCATCAGTAGGGTTTTTAATGGCATGCCAGTAATGAGGAGGATTCCAGAGGATATCACCTGGTTTAAGATTTGCTGAATATCCATCTATATATTTATACAATTCGTACGGGGGGCTAAAGTCAGGTTCAAATGGGTCGAATGGTTTACCATCTTTACGGTTAGGGGCATTGCGATATATGTTTCTAACCGGATTAGGGTCAATAACCATGGTATAATATTGGGGATATAATATCCAGTTTTTTTCACCCCACACTTGTATAAATAGGTTAGGCGGGTTTGCATTATGCAAATAAGAACCACCGTTTTTGCCACCAATAAAAACCTGAAATGCATCAAAAAAAGAAAACTTGTTTATACGCTCATGCAGCCATTTGTAATCCACATCTTTAATATGCTCAGGGTGTTTATCGAGCAGCGGATAGAAACGAAAATATTTTCCTCCTCCCGATTGAATATTTTCAATTACCTCCCGCAATGTGCTAGCCTCGAAGTTTTTCATGTTTTCCTGGGTAGCCATAAGGGCTTCATCGTCCCCATGAATTTCTTTAAAATAGTCAAGTGACCATTTTTTTACACAATCCCAGTCTTTTGCAGCCCCTTCTAAAACTACAGGTATACCCTTTCGTACATAATGCTCTTTAAACTCTTTCAAGCTTAAATCTTTACGCCTTTCCATAGGAATTATTTTCCCTTCACCGCTAGCGCGTAATGTCTCTGTAAGTTTTTTGTAAAATTTTCTTCTTTGTTTGCCCAGCAGTTTAAAAATTCTTTCTCTTCCAAAGAAGTGGTCGAGGAATTGGTAAATACCATATTCAAACCTTTGGCTGGTTTTAATATTTCTCCGGAATGGTATTGCGTTGCTCATTCGTAACCTTGCTATTTTAAATAGGATTAACTTCCTGCAGTTTTTCTTTTTCTGCTTTCTCTTTCAAATATTTTTCCAGGTTTCCAGACTCAACTACCCGTATCAGATTAGTATCTTCAATATACAATTTAGCTGACTTAAATATAGATGGATTTCTCATAAAGAGATCTAGGAAAGATAATAATGGGGCTAATTTAATTGCGTACAATGGTGCTACCCACCTATACCCGACACCTATTGAATCAGTCGTGTTTTCAACAGTATGCCAGTTAAAACATGGATTGAATAACACGTCTCCGGGCTTCAGGTCGGCTTCAAGCCAATTAATGTATTGGTATTCAGGGTAAGCTTCAAAATTTGGTTGAAAGGCATTGAAAGGCCCAACTTCAGGTTTTATTGCCGGATTCCTGTACATGTGTTTAGGAGCATCGGGATTCAACACCATATTGTAATCATTTGGATAAATGATCCACTTCTTTTCACCATAAACCTGCACAAAAAGATTGCACTGATTTTCCATGTGAAAAGGCGTAACAGTTCCTTTGCCTCCAATAAATACGTGCCATGCCTCAAACCATGTGAACGAATTTCGTCGTTCAAGCAGCCATTTATAATCAAAATCCTTAATATGTTCGGGATGCCTGAATAGTAATGGATAAAAGCGATAATACTTTCCTCCACCTGAGCGGATATTATCTATAATATCAGCAAGTGTTGTTGTTTCGTATGCTTCCTTAAACTTATGATTTGTAAGGGCTATTACATCTTTTCCGTGCAATTCTTTAAAGTACTCCAGTGACCATTTTTTAACGCAATCCCAATTATTTGCAGCGCCTTCCATAATAACCGGAATTCCTTTTTTGCGATAGTGATTTTTAAATTCATCAAGGCTTAAATCTTTCCTTCGCTCAATCTGTATACCCCTTCCTTTACCGCTTTTAATCAACTCTTCCATTAATTTGGCTGAAAAGGCCTTTCTTCTTTTTCCTAAGAAATTGTTTACCCTTCCTTTTCCAAGAAACCGGTCAAGTAATTGATATACCCCGTATTCAAAACTTCTTGGGGATGTAATATCTTTTTTTGCAGCAAACTCTTTCTCAGTCATTTCACATTTGCATTTTCCGGGAAGCTGAAAGCTCTTTCTGTTCCTTACGGTATTGGTCTAACTTACCACTTTCCGCAACCAGTAATAAATTAAGATCTCCTCTGGATAGTTTAATAACTTTCCAAATAGGTGGCTTAGTCGCAAAAAAATCAAGGAACATATAAAGTGGGGCTATTTTGAAAGGGACAAAAGGATTAAACCACCTATACCCTACGCCTATAGAATCTGTTACATTAACAACCTCATGCCAATAGAAGGTCGGAACCCATAAGATATCTCCCGGCTTTAACAAGGTCTCATAATGATCAATATATTTATAAGGCTCATTAACACCTTCATAGTTAGGTTTGAATGGATCAAATCCACCTTTTTCTGCGGTAATTTGTACACTGCGGTAAGCATTTTTAACGGGGGAAGGGTCTATAATGGAAGAATAATATGGCGGATAAAGTATCCATTTTTTCTCTCCGAAAGTCTGAACAAATAAATTACCTCGGTTTTCATTATGCATGCCTGTAGTAGTACCCTTGCCACCCATAAATACTCTAAACTCTTCAAACCAGGTATGTTTGTTTTTTCTCTCTCTAAGCCATCTGTAATCAAAATCTTTAATGTGTTCAGGATGCCGGTGGAGCAGAGGATAAAACCTGTAATATTTTTTCCCCCCTTCATTTACATTGTCAATAATATTGGCTAGTGTAGTACGTTCATAGTTCTTTACACCGTTGTCTGAAGTTAATATTACTTCATCAGTTCCGTGTAATTGTTTAAAATATTCAAATGACCAGTTTTTTACGCAATCCCAATCTTTGGCAGCACCCTCAATAATTACCGGAATACCTTTTTTTAGATAATGTTTTCTGAATTCCTTCAAAGAAAGATTGGCCCTGCGCTCAATTTCAATTGCCTTCCCTTGCCCGCTTTTCTTAATGGTATTATGAATATTGTTCAGCAGCTTTTTTCTCCTCCTGCCAAAAATCTTAGCTACCCTGCCCCGGCCCAAAAAATGCTCAAGAAATTGAAATATCCCATATTCAATTCTTTGGCCTGGTTTAATATTTCTTTTATAGCTGTCCATTACTTACCTGCTCATTCTAGCCCAAATATATGATTTTATTAGGGTTATTGCTGTATTCCTTTGCCTTGAAGCCATAATCACACAATGATTATTTTATAGTTTTACTGTCTGATATTGAAGAACAACGGTTTAATCGTGGAGCTAAAAAGACAATGAGATTTCTAATAAATATAATTTCAGTCTTCTTCAAAAGTGAGGAAGATAGAAAGCGTTTATTTAAGGTAGTGATACCTTCTTTTATTGTCCATTTTTTTGCAGCCATTCTTGGAATAGCGTTAATCTTTGTAATGACACGTGGACTGGGTTCCACGCAATACGGAATATTTACTTATTCTTTCTCTGTTGTTTTTGTAATTGTTAATCTGGCTACATATGGTATATGTGTTTTAACTGTTAGGGAAACACCCTCTTTGCTTTCGAAGAATAAGACTGGTTTAATGAAGGGGCTTCATAAATGGTCTGTTAAATTGGTTCTGCTAATATGTATAACATTTATGTTATTAACTGCAGCTTTTATCACTGTTTCTGTATTCCACTTTCATATTATTAAGCAAACAGTATATACTATACCTTTATTACTAGCACTAGTTACAATACCATTATATAGCATAATGAATTATTATGCCGCTTCTTTAAGGGGTTATCACAAAATCGTTCTTTCGCTATTGCCCGACAATATTATTAAGCCTCTGTTTTCTCTCATTTCCATAGGTATATTAATTGGCCTTTCTTTAAGGTTTAATGTAAAGAGTGCTATTGTTTGTAATATAATAGCTTTTGGCGGGGCAGCTTTATTTGCCAGTATAATGTTTTATAAAACCACTTCAATTAAAGGAATTGAGGTGGAATACGACACAGCGTTTTGGAAAAAATCTCTTCGATCGTTCTTTCTGCTTACCTTAATTATGAGTATTAATGCAAGAATGGACATACTAATGCTAGGGTATTTGAAAGATTCAGCGCAAGTAGCAATATATAGTGTGGCAGATAGGATAGGGTCATCACTGATAATATTTTTAACTATTATGAATCAGATATCGGCTGCTGCCATTTCGCGCATGCATTCACTTGATCAAAAGAAGGAGTTACAGAAAATGATAACGCAAACCAGCCGGGGGGTAATGATAATCTCGCTCCCTGTTTTTGGTATGATACTCATTTTCCGTAAATGGATAATGTCATATTTCGGTGCGGACTTTGATACAGGACAGACTGCCCTGATAATTATTTCAACTGGTCAAATAATTAATATTGCCTACGGGCCTGTGGGCATATTTGCATTAATGACAGGTAATCAGAAGTCGAGTATAATCTTCACATCTTTTAATATTGTAATTAATATAGCACTTAATCTTATTTTAACGCCAATTTTGGGGCTTAATGGAACTGCGATTGCCACGACTTGTGCACTGGTTACATGGAATACTGGAATGTTCTTAAGCATTAGGAAAAAGACCGGAATTAGTACATGGATATTTGGATAACCAGAATAGGCATTTGAAAGAAATGGAAGTAAACAAGGAGTATATTGCATTTAAGGTTTATTAAGTTTGTGTTTTATTATGCCCGATACATTAAGTATTAAGCCCATGACTGTAAAAGAAATTGAATATGTAAAGAACATACCGATGTTGTTTATACTCGGTAAGGGGCGTTCAGGTACTTCGCTGCTTCAAAATCTGTTGGATGCCAATCCTGCAATTATAGGCGGACCGGAATCAAAATTTGCAGTTGTGTTTTATCCTCGTTTCGCACATATTAAAAAATGGAAAGAATCAGATATTATTGACTTTGTAGAGTTACTATACATAGAGCCATTATTTGCAACCTTATGGCATATTGACAAGAATGAGCTTACCAAGGCACTACTTTCTGTAGTAGAGTATGCCGATTATTCTTTTCTGTGTAAAATGGTTTATTATCAAATGAGAAAAGGGAAGGAGAACTTATTATATATTTCAGACAAGAATCCTGAATACGTTTTGTATTTAGATACGATTGTGAAAATGTTTCCCGAAGCTAAATTTATACATATAGTTAGGGAACCAAGAGATAATATATATAGCCAGATTACTTCATTTAAGGTAAAGAATACCGTTTTCAGGGCTTATCAATGGGTGAAGTATAATGAGATAGTTGAAGAAAGAAAGAAAAAGGAGCCTTCGAAATACCTTACAGTGTTATATGAAAAGCTTGTAGAGAATACCGAAGGAACCATGAAATCAGTTTGTGAGTTTTTACAAGTGCCTTTCGTTAATGAAATGGTTCAAAATCATGGCCCTGAATGGCTTACTACTCACCAGGAAAGGAAGGGTATAGTTGAGAGCGATAAAATGATACACAGGAATTTATTAAAACCTATAAGTACCTCTAATATTGGGAAGTGGAAAAATAAATTAGATCCTTATGACCGGGCTGTTACTGAAGCAATTACTGCAGATTTTGCAAGGAAAGTATATGGATATGAAATTGATGAAAATAAGTCTATAAAAATCTCTTCACTGGCATTGCTTAAGGGAAAGTACAAATACAATGCATGGCAAAAATTTACCCGGTTGAAGGCTAAGTCTTTCCGTTTTAACTTATTCTATTCTAAGCTTAAAAGGGCGATTAATAGTAAGATACCAATATGGGAATATTTTTGAGAGTAGTATACGTATACTAAGTACTTAGAACAGCTTTTTGAGCCACACTGTACTTACTTTTAAGTCGTAAGAATTTGCTTTCAAATAGTTCAAACGATAGTATTGATATTAGTAATGTTGAGGCAATTGTACCGGCATAAAGCAATAAGTTCATTTGCCATCCAATAATAATATGCCCATAACAACGCTCAATCACCTCCAGGCAAATAATTCTTAATATAGGGTTATATAGGTATATTCCATATGAGGTTTTCCCCAAATAATCCATCCATTTATAATTGAGTTTTAATATTGTTGCCGGATTGAGGGCAAGATTTAAAATGATAATAAGGTATAGCATTGAATATACTTCGAATGAAATAAAAGGAATATTCGGATTATAAAACCACCCCAGTAGCGTAACTATATATACTGCAACTTGAAGATCTTTGCGGAATAATAGCGTAAGTACTCTTTTATTCTCACTATATAACAAATATGCACCTAAGCCCCCAATAGCCATGCAACTTATGCGATATAAAACAATTAGATTAAATATCTTCCTTATAAATACGGATTGTGTAATATGAAGGCCAACACCCACTATTCCCCTAAGAGCTATAACGCCGATAATAATTGCCAAGAAGACTTTAATGTAATTCGCTGTTTTTTTAATAATGATAGGCCAGAAAAAATAAAAAATTTCTTCAACTCTTACTGACCAGGTGGCGCTTATAGCCCGAGAAATATTATTGAGTGCCGGAAGGAATAACATGTATAAACCTAAATGCCACCAAAAATTATTATATGAAAATGTTATATTGTTACCAAAGAATGAATCAACATGAGGAAGTATAAAAAAGCCTACAAGTATGACTAAATAATACAATGGCCAAATTCTTAGTAGCCTTCTTGTGTAAAAGAATTTGAAATTAATAGTTCCGGTCTTCTTCTTTTCTTTTAATAGTAGATACGTGATAAGAAATCCACTTAATACAAAAAAAATAGATACTAATTGAGGGCCTATATATCCATAGTGATGTACCAACTCAATTACATCTCTATGAAAAAGGAATTTGACATGTTCAATGTGAATGATCATTATTGCAAAAGCAGTAACAAATCTAAGTCCATTTAGATTGGGAAAATAAGTAGCAGGAGTGGTTAAATTATCCGTATTCATTAATTACGAAAATAAATACAGTTAGGTAAGAGTACTCTTTGCTTTATTAAGTTTTTCTTTTTCAGCTTTATCTTTCAGGTAGTTCTCTAATTGCCCTGTTTCTGCAAGATGAACGAGGTTGTTGTCTTTCTTTAACAATCTCCATGATTTCCATATAGGCGGATGAAGAGCAAATAGATCAAGGAACATATAAAGCGGAGCTATGGTAAATGAAAACAAAGGGTCTGTCCATCTATACCCAACTCCAATTGAGTGAGAAGCATTTTTTACCGTATGCCAATAAAAAGGTGGATTCCATAAAATATCGCCTGGTTGAAGGCTTACGGAATACGAATCGATATATTTATATAATTCGTTTGGCGGAGAATAATCTGGTGAGAAGGCATCAAAAGCCCTTCCATCTTTACCTCTGAAAGGGGCATTACGGTATACATTTCTCACCGGGTCCGGATCAATAATCATAGTATAATACTGGGAAATAAGTATCCAATCCTTCTGTCCGTATGTTTGTACAAAAAAGTTTGGTGGATTGGCATTATGAATATATGATATAGTTCCTTTTCCACCAATAAAAACCTGGAAGGCTTCGAATAATGAAAATCTGGTTTTTCTATCTAACAGCCATTTATAATCAAAGTCCTTTAAATGCTCAGGATGCTTATCTAATAATGGATAGAATCGATAGTATTTTGTTCCACCGGCTTTAATATTGTCAATTACAGCACCAAGGGTGGTGCTTTCATAGCTATTCATATTCTCTTGAGTAGCCATTAAAGCTTCGTCATCACCGTGTAATTCTTTAAAATAATCAAGTGACCATTTCTTTACGCAGTCCCAATCTTTTGCAGCACCTTCCATTACTACTGGTATGCCTTTTTTCATGTAATGGTTTCTAAGTTCTTTAAGGCTTAAATCTTTTCTGCGTTCAATAGGATATATCTTTCCTTCTCCACCCTTTTTAAGAGTTTCGAGTAGGTTTTTATAAAATTTACGTCTGCGTTTACCCAATAATTTAAATACATTCTTCCTTCCAAAAAAATGGTCCATGAATTGGTAAATGCCATATTCCAGCCTCTGACTCTTTTTAATATTTCTTCTGAACTCGTTCATTTAAGAATAACTATACGGCCTTTTTTGCCGCTTCTGATTTGTTTTTTTCTGCTTCTCTTTCTGCTTTCTTTTTCAGGTAGTCATCTAATTGTCCTGTTTCCGCAAGGTAAATAAGATTTGCATCTTGCTTTGTGATTTTTGCACCCTTCCATATTGGTGGATTAGTTGCGCAAAAATCTAGAAACATATATAAAGGAGCTACTGTGAAGCCATAAAACGGTGGTACCCATCTGTAACTAACTCCAATTGAATCGGTAGGATTAAGCACACAATGCCAGTAAAAAGGGGGTAGCCATAATACATCACCAGGGTTTAGCAAAGCTTCAAGATGGTCTATATATTTAAATAGTTCGTAGGGCTTTTCATAATTTGGCTTAAAAGGATCAAACGGACCTTCTGGAGTACGAACAGGGGCATGGCGGTAAACGTTCTTCACAGGGTCGGGGTCAAGCACCATATTATAATAAGGCGGGTATAGAATCCATCTTTTTTGTCCATAAACCTGCACAAAAATATTGCAAGAGCTGGCGCAATGTAAACCAGTGGCACTATTCTTAGGCCCAATGAATGCCTGGAAAGCCTCGAACCAGTTAATTTTATTTTTATGAGCCAATAGCCAGTTGTAATCAAAATCCTTTACATGTTCAGGATGCCTTTGCAGCAGAGGATAAAAACGGTAATACTTGCCTCCACCATTTTTCATATCATCAATAACTTCTCCTAAGGTTATTGTTTCATATGGGTATCCTTCTTTTTGTAATTGAACCAGCAATATCTCATCGTTACCATGTAGTTCTTTAAAGTAATCGAGGGACCAGTTTTGTACACAGGGCCAGTCTTTTGCCATGCCTTCCATTACCACAGGTATGCCTTTTTTCATGTAATGGTTTTTAAATTCCTCAATGCTTAAATCTTTTCTTCTTTCAATGGGAACCATTTTACCCTCACCACCTTTTATAAGGGTTTCTCGCAGATTACTATAAAATTTGCGTCTTCTTCCACCAAATAATTTAAACATGCGCTTCCTGCCAAAAAAGTGGTCAAGAATCTGGTAAATACCATATTCAAACCTTTGGCTTGCCTTTATGTTTCTTTTATAATCGTGCGGGCCCACTTATGAATTCTTTAGTAGATACAAATATACAATTACTTCCCCTAAAGTCATACAGAAATACCTCCTTCTAAAGGTTATAAGAACTTCCGGGTAAGATTCCTCAGTGGCCTGTAAAGCATCATACTATAGTATAATACAGGAAAAAGAATATGCTTTATAAAAAAGGAAGATTCAGGAAAAGCCTTCTTTCTGCCTAAATTATTGTTGATTAACTGGTAACTTATAATACGGGCACAAATACTATTCTTTTTAGGTAAAAATTCCGGACGGATAATATCTATTATCAAAACAGTTCTTCTTTTATCTGTATTATTCCACGCCGAATGAATCTTTGCATCATTAAATATTACCCATTTGCCTTCTTCCCATCCTTTCTCTTCTTCTCCTGCCCTTAAACCACATTCTGGCAAACCATGGGAAACTTCAATACCCAAATGACAACGCGCTATGGCATTAGTATCTCCACGATGCCTTGCAATTGAGGAATTGGGCAATAAGCGGCTGAAAGAAAGAGAGACCATTCCTTCAATTTGATTAAAGTTCTTACTGATTATAGGACATTTTTTGCGGAATTCTCTTGAAAAATCAAAACCCCAGAACATAAACGTAAGAGACTTCCATCCACCCTCGATATTAATTTTTTGGTAGTTATTTGAGTTGAAACTCCTGTCTTTTTCTTGCATGAAGCTCTTTAATTCCTCACTTATCTCGGACCATTGCTTTTCAATCTCAATAAGCTGGGGAAAGTCCTTTATATTATAATAACTCGGTTCGTTTTCGGGGTAGGGTTTGCCTTTTTCCGAATACCAAATCTCCATCATGTATCCAGTTTTTCCAAAGATATAAAAACATTGAAAGTATAGCAGGGTTTACTGTTTTATAATGGCTGGAAGTGTTATATTTGTAAAAACACTACTTAGGTGGGAGCGAGTATTAAAGCCATAAGTTATTATTTACCCGAAAAGGTTTTAAACAACGAGGAATTATCGAAGATTTTTCCTGAATACACCCCTGAGGAAATATTTAAGCGTACTGGCATAAGGGAAAGAAGAATTGCTGCCCCAAATGAAATCCCTTCTGATTCTGCTGTAATAGCTGCCGAAAAGTTTTTTGCAGAACATACCTTTTGTAAAAAAGCGGATATTGATTTTCTGCTTTTTACTACTGAAATGGTTGACAGGCGAGGGCCTGCTACTGCATGTGTATTGCAGCATAAAATAGGCTTGCCCGTAACAGTAGGCGCTATGGATATACCTATGGGTTGCTCAGGATTTATATATGGTTTATTGGTGGCTCAATCCCTAATACATAGTAAAGTTGCTAAAAATGTATTGTTTTTAACAGGTGATGCAGCCACAAAGGTTATACATCCTGCTGATCATGAATTAAGAATGCTGTTTGGCGATGCTATGGCAGTAACTCTTATAAGCGAGTCGGGAGAAAATGCAATTGGAAGTTTTGTTGTTGGTACTGATGGAAGCGGAGCAGGAAATTTAATAGTAGAAGGGTGTTGTGGTGCTGAAAAGCCTACAAAGGAATGGCTAGATAAATACGAAGATGTTGGAGGTATGCCATATGGACACCTTACTATGAATGGTGCAGAAATATTGACCTTTTCTTTAAAGAAAGTACCGCCACTTGTTAAGGAATTGCTTGAAAAGGAAAAGCTAACAATGGAAGATATAGATGTTTTTGTATTTCACCAGGCTAGTGGCTTTATGCTGGAGGTATTGAGAAGAAAAATGAAAATACCGAAAGAAAAGTTCTTTACCAATATGGAATATGTGGGTAATACCGTAGCTGCCACAATACCATTAGCTTTGTATGATGCAATGAAGCAAGGTGTTATAAAAAAAGGCAATAAGGTATTGATTGCGGGATTCGGAATAGGTTATTCATGGGGAGCGACAATAGTAACTTTATAAATTTTAATTATGAGTATTGAAGAATTTATTCAGAAACTGGAAGGCGAATTTGAAGACATACCTAAGGGTACGTTGAAACCTTCAACAAAAATTTCTGATATAGAAGGTTGGGGCTCAATGCATGCACTAATTGTTATTGCATTGGTAGATACTGAATATGGCGTTACTATAAAAGGAGATGAATTAAGAAAGATACATTCGGTTCAAGAGCTTTATGATATGGTGATTGAGAAACAAAAAAATCCTTCATAAAGAGATAAGATCGTATGGCCTTTCTAACGGTTGATCATATTAATATATTAGGAATAGCAGGTGCTGTGCCCAAGGCCGAACTTTCTAATTGGAATTATACTCATATATCTGAACAAGACAGAAAATTACTTATAAAGACAACAGGGGTTGAGAAAAGGAGAATAGCAGCTAAGAGTGGAGTTACTACTACAGATTTGTGTAAAGCCGCAGCTGAAAAACTTATTGAGCAAACAGGAACAACAAAAGCAGATATTGAAGTGCTGATATTTGTTTCACAAACGCCTGATTATTTTCTTCCTGCCTCAAGTATTACATTACAAAATAGGCTTGGATTACCTATGTCTTGCATGGCATTCGATATCAATTTAGGATGCTCGGGGTTTGTATATGGCCTCTCAGTAATATCAGCTTTAATTAGTTCGGGTAAGTTTAAAAAGGGTCTTTTGCTATGCGGCGATATATCTTCTGCAGGCCCGCCAGAAGAAGATAAAAGTGTGTTCCCGCTTTTTGGAGACGCAGGAACAGCAACTCTATTAGAATATAATGAAACAGCGGCTAAAATGAACTTTAGCCTCCAAAGTGACGGTTCTGGATACGAAGCAATCATTGTTAGGGAAGGTGGAATGAGAAAGCCATTCACGGTTGATTCATTTACTATAGTAGAAAAAGAGAAAGGTATTTCACGGGCCAGCCGTAACCTGGAATTGAATGGGATGGCGGTTTACGACTTTTCCGTTAGTGAAGTGCCAAAGAACATAAATGAATTTTTCAGGAATACAGGAACTAATATTGACTCGTTCGATTATTTTGTAATGCATCAGGCAAACCTTTTAATGAATGAAACCATACGCAAGAAATTAAAATTTCCTCCGGAAAAGGTGCCTTATACGCTTCCTAAATACGGTAATACAAGTTCAGCGTCTATTCCACTTACAATAGCATCAGAATTAAGAGAGAACGTATCTTCTACACCTGCTCGTTTTTTAGCTTCAGGATTTGGTGTGGGTCTTTCCTGGGCTACTGTTTCATTTAATACGAAAGGGCTGGTATGCCCCGAAATTATTGAATTATAATTATGATGAGTACTCCGTTCCATCTGGACAGCAAAACTATACTCATTACAGGTGCTTCATCGGGTATTGGCAGGCAGGTGGCAATATCCTGTAGTGCAATGGGAGCGAAGGTGGTTATTAATGGTCGTGATGAGAAGAGATTGAATGAAACCTATAGTTTGCTTAAAGGAGTAGGGCACTTGAAGTTTATTTGTGATTTGTTAGACGAAAGGCAACGAAACGATCTAGTTGCAGCACTCCCAGCTATTAATGGTGTAGTTCATTCAGCAGGTGTAGTTATGCCTGTGCCTATAAAGTTTATTGCTGAAAAGCATTTAAGGTATGTAATGGGAGTAAACTTTGAATCTGCAGTAATGTTGGTTTCGGGCTTGCTAAAGAACAAAAAGCTAAATGATAATTCTTCCCTGGTATTCTTTTCATCAATTTCTGTTAATTATCCTTATGCTGGCGGGGCAGTATATACCGCTTCTAAAGGAGCAATTGAGGCTTATAGCAAAAACCTTGCTCTTGAAATTATACCCAAAAAGATGCGTTCTAATGTTATTGTTCCGGCTATGGTAAAAACACCTTTGTATGAAGAGACTAAAAATCAATCAATGTACAGAAGTCCTGAAGAATATGAAAGTAAATACCCTCTTGGATTAGGTTTGCCTGAAGATGTTGCGAATGCAACTGTATACCTTCTGTCAGATGCATCACGTTGGGTTACAGGAATTAATCTTATACTTGACGGCGGTTTCAGCATAGTTAAATAATATATTCCTAGTATGTCCGGTGAAGTAAAAAAAATATCTATTGTTGTTCCGGTATATAATTCAGCTACTGTTCTTAATGAACTTGCCGATGCAATAGATAAATGTTTTGCGACTTTAAATTTATCTTACCAGCTTGTATTGGTTGATGACTGCTCAAAAGATAATAGCTGGCAGGTAATTAAAGACATAAAAGCACATAACCCAACTAAAGTTACAGCCATAAGAATGGCGAAGAACTTTAGTCAGCATAATGCCATATTTTGTGGCTTTCATTATTGTACAGGTGATCTAATACTGACTATTGATGATGACCTGCAGCATCCGGTCGAGGAGATATCTAAACTAATACAATGTCAGGCAGAAACTGACGCAGATATTGTATATGGTGTGTCGAAGCAATACAAAAGGTCTTTAGTCAGGAATTTTTTTAGTAAAGGATATAAGATTTCAGCCAAGTTTACTGCCCCAGATTATACAGCAGGTTCTTCATTCAGGCTTATAAAAAGCAACCTCGTAAAAAAAATAATTACACATAACCAACAATTTGTTTTTATAGATGAACTAATTTCGTGGTATACAACCAGTATCAAACATATATTGGTTGTACACAACCCTTCAAAACTTAAAGCATCACGATATTCAGGCGCACAATTAGCAAAGCTTTATTGGGACCTTGTTTTTGGATACAATGCAGTA
>DATHOD010000172.1:0-16654 GCA_035485295.1 Bacteroidia bacterium | reverse complement strand
GTTACGGTTTCGGTTGCAGTTGCCTGTGGGGTACCACAGCCATCCTGTACTGTTACTGTATATATGGTGGTTACTGCAGGGTTCGCTGTTACAGGGCTGCCTGTAGCTGGTACTGTAATCGGGTTCCAGGTATAGGTATATACTCCATCACCTCCGCTGCCTGTGGCACTTAAGTTTACGATTCCTCCCGGGCACATGGCCTGAGGCGCTCCCGCTACTACGCTTAGTGCAGGGTTAACGGTTACTACTACTGGTACAGGGGCTCCGGGACATCCGTTTACATCTACTGTATTTACTGTGTAAGTTGTCGTTGTGGCTGGGGTAACAGGATCACTTGATGCTGTTGTTCCATTGCTCCATGTAAAGGTATAAGGTGAAGTGCCGCCTACTGCTGTGGCTGTTAAGGTTGCTGTCTGCCCTATACATATAGTGACAGGTGCACTTGTTGTTGCTACTACTAATGCGGGTTGAGTGATGGTGGCTACGGCTGTATCGGTACATCCTGTTGCATCGGTTACGGTTAAAGTATAACTGCCTGCTGTAAGATTGGTGGCTGTAGCTGTTAGTTGCGGTGGTACTGTATTCCAGCTATAGATATAGGGCGCTGTGCCTGATGTGGCATTACCGGTTATACTTCCGTCATTACCTCCGTTACAGGTTACATTGGTGGTGGTGGTGATACTGGCTATTACTCCTAATTGGTTTGGTACTACTATACATGCTGTATCGGTACATCCGTTGGCATCGGTTACCGTTACACAATAGCTGCCGGGTTTTACATTGGTTATATTGGTTCCTGTTTGTCCATTGCTCCATAAATAAGTTAAGGCTCCTGTTCCTCCTGCTGCACTTACACTGCCTGATCCATCTGCCTGGTTACAATGGGCTGTGGTAGGTGGGTTCTTGGTTATTACTATCTGTGGGGGTTGGGCTATGGTTAAACTGGTATCGTGCTGGCAGCCTTTGGCATCGGTTACCGTTATCGTGTACGTTCCTATACACAGGTTTAATAAGGCTGCTGTGGTGGCTCCGGTGCTCCATGAATAGCTGTATGGTGGGGTTCCGCCTGCTGGTATTACACTGGCTTGTCCATTGCATACATTAAAACAGGTGGCATTAAAGGCTCCTGAGGTAAGGCTTAATACGGGTGGCTGGGTTAGGGTTACACTGGCTGTACCGGGACATCCGTTGGCATCGGTTACATTTACATTATAGGTTCCTGCTGTTAGGGCTGTTATAGCTGAGGTGGTTCCTGTATTGCTCCAGGCATAGGTATAAGGGCTGCTGCCGCCTTCTACTCCTACTGTTGCGGTTCCGTCATTACCTCCGTTACAGCTTATATTGCTGGATGCAGATATGGAATCTCTAAGTATGGATGGTTGGGTGACTGTAGCAGTTGCGGTTACCGTACATCCATTGGCATCGGTTACACTAAAGGTATATACGCCTGCTGTTAAAGCTGTGGCTGTGGTTCCTGTCTCTCCATTGCTCCATGAATAGGTATAGGCTGGGTTACCGCCTGTTACTGTTCCACTGGCTGTTCCTGTCGCTCCTCCGTTACAAAGGGCAGGCGTTGTTCCCGTTATGCTGGCTGTCAGGGCTCCCGGCTGGGATATGGTTACTGTGGTATTGGCTGTACAGCCATTGGCATCCGTTACCGTAAAGGTATACACGCCTGCGGATAGATTGGTTGCATTCGTTGCAGTCTGCCCATCGCTCCAGGCATAGGTATACGGTGTCGTCCCGCCTTTTACGCCTGCATTGGCTGTGCCATTACTGCCACAGGCTACAGATACATTCGTGAAAGAGACGATGGAGTCGCGTAGTTGCGGACTACCGGAAATAACTTCAGTAGCAGTAGCCGTGCAACCCAAGCTGTCTTTAGAAGTAACATTGTATGTTCCCGAAGATAATCCTGTCATTGAAGTTGAGGTTTGCCCATTGCTCCATGTGTATGTATACGCCCCTATTCCACCGGCAGCGGTAACCGATGCGGTACCATTCGAATTACCACAAGTTGTATTTGTTCCGGAAGTTGTAAGTACCGTATTCGACACACGAATAGTCTCACTATCCTGGATAGAAATTCCGCAGGCATCAGTAATAGTCACATAATATTTTGTTGTTGCGGCAGGTGTTGCAATTACAGTAGCACCTGTTGTAGTATTAAGTCCGGCGGCGGGTGTCCATGAATAAGTTACACCACCCGATGCTGTCATATTTACCGATGAACCCTTACAAATAACCGTATCTCTTAAGTTTTCAATAAAAGTATGCGTAATGCAGACCTCCTGTAAATTCTCTGCTCCGCCCGTTCCGGCAGTAAAACCCCAATAGACATTAGGATTACCGGCAAATACATTATTAATTATATCTCCCGTATAGGTAACACGCAAACTACAATCAAAATACACTTTTAACGTTTTTGATTTAGGGTTCCACATGATACGGGCTGAGTGCCATGCACCATCGGGTATGGTAGGATTAGTAGGGCTGCACTGAACCGGGCCGGCTAATAAATCTGCTGCCACGGTATGGTCAACATCACCATTCTTCTCAACAGCAATATGGCAAAATGCCGGATCCCAACCGTTCTTATACGTATCAAACTCAACATCTACCGACGGGCTAATACCTCCAAAACCCATACCACCACCAACGCTTCCGGCACTGGAACTTAGGGGTTGAAATACAAAACCAATACCATCGGCGCCGGTACTATATGCTTTAGTGCCCAGGAATATTTGGAATTGAACATCCAGCGGATTAGCTAAACTATATAATGTACTGTACCATATTTGTCCTCCCTCACCGCCCAAATCAGGAGTGAGTTCATATGTAGTGGCAGAGCAGGCAGAGGAAGTAGTTGAGGCGCTACCATTCAAAACGAACTGACCCTTACCGCTAAACGGAAGAATAACAAGTAAAAATAAAGAGGCCAGTACCGATCTTACCAATGTATTCAGGTTTTAACTTTTTACGTTATTACCAGTCGGCAAGTTACAACTTATTTTCAGAAAATACAAACACCCTATTAACACGCATATAGCGCTAAATGCTTTTAATTCTAAACAAGTGAAAAGACTAACCATGCTCATTTCATTCGTTTATGGTCTATAGTTCATAGTTATTAAACTTTTATTCCTATAATCAGTACATCGTCAATCCTCCCAAGGCGGATTTCCCCCATTTGGACTTAAACTCTTATTCCTATTATTAATACGTCGTCAACCTGTTCAAGGCCGCCTTTCCATTCTTCAAAAGTCTTTTCCAGAATGTTCTTTTGCTCACTCATCGACTGACAACTGATTACCGACAACTTTTCCTGCAACTGCTTGTATTTAAACTTCTTGCCTTTAGGGCCACCAAACTGATCGGCATAGCCATCAGTGAAAAGATATACTACATCTCCCTTTTGTAAAGGAACAGATTGCAAGGTGAATGGAATATGAGTCTCACTTTGAATACCCACAGGCATTTTATCGCCTTTAAACTCTATACATTCAGCGCCCCGCATTATCCATAATGGATTATTGGCACAGGCAAAATCCAGTTTATTGCTCTGCAAATCAAATGAACACAAAACGCAATCCATACCATCTTTACTACCTGCGTCATCACCTTCCGGGTTAAGGGCTCTTATAATATGCTCCCTTACATTATCAAGTATTGCGGCAGGCGCATGTACTCCTTTTTCGATAGTGGCTTCATTCAGCATAGATATATTAAGCAAACTCATAAATGCACCCGGCACACCATGGCCCGTGCAATCGCCCGCACAAATTAAAAATCTGGTTGAACCATTTTCCTTTACTTCATTCGCCCAATAAAAATCACCACTTACTATATCTCGTGGTTTAAACAGAATAAAATATTCAGTTAACCGCTTTCCAATATAGTTATCGGTAGTGAGCAGTGCACGTTGTATACGCGATGCATAATGAATACTGTCGGTAATATCTTTATTCTTTTCTTCTACCAAATGCTTTTGCTCTTCTATTATCCTTTTCTGTTGCTGTGTTATTCTAAACCTGTTCAATAACACTATGGCAAAAAACAGCACAAGAAACAAACCAACACTTATAGATATTATAATAATATTCTGTCTTCGTTTATTGGCTTCAGTTACGGCATCTTTTTTATCCTGCTCGGCTTTTTCAGCCGCTTGCTTTTGTTCAAAGTCAAAATTCATTTGCTCCTGTACAGTCTTCTTAGTATTCACTTCGTTATTCATACTATCGCGATAAACAATAGAAGATTTATATTCTTCGAGAGACTGTTTATAATTACCTGTGATACTATCTAATACTGCAAGGTCATTGTAACTTGCACCAATATCCTCTTTCTCTCCTATCTGTTTTGATAGCATAAGTGCTGAATCAAGATAAATTCTTGCCTGCGAATAATTCTTTAACTCTGTATGTATACTGCCAAGGGTTGTAAGAATATTAGCCATACCACTTTTATCGCCAATCTTACGCCCAAGGTTCAATGCTTTCATATCATACTCAAGTGCCTTTGAATAATACCCCATGCTTTTATACGCACTGCCAACGCTGCTTAGGTTACGGGCAATACCTTCTTTATCATCTATTTCTTCTACCAATTGCAATGCACTCATTGCATATTCCAGCGATTTCTGATAATTTCCCTGCAAGTAATATACCAGCCCGATATTTCCCATACTTATAGCGATAGTATATTTATCTCCCAGCTTTTGCTTTATCTCCAATGCTTTCAGGTAATACTCAAGCGCCTTTGGGTAGTTATGTTGTGAAAAGTAAACAAGTCCGGTGTTGTTTAAATTACCGGCAATTCCTTTTTTATTACCTAATTGCTGGTTTATATCTAATGCCTTCAGGTCACAGTCCAATGCCTTAGGATAATTCCCCTGGTTCCAATAAATATTTGCCAATCTTCCATACCCGGCAGCAATTCCCGGCTTATCTCCTATTTCCTGGCTTAATTCCAATGCTTTAGGAATGTACCCAAGTGCATTTATATAATCACCCTTGTTAACATATATTATACCAATGTTCCTAAAGGCTTCTGCAATCCCCTTTTTATAATCAGTCTTCTCAGCAATTGCCTGCGCGTTCTTGGCATACATCATTGAAGTATCGTATTTACCAATCTTCCAAAAATCTTCACTTAAAATATTCAGCGTATTTACTTTGTTAGTATCATCCCTCTCGGTCTTTAATGCACTCTGCAAAGAGTCAATCTTATGTTGTTGCGCTGAAATAGGAGAATAGCTAAAAATTAATAGTGAAAAGAAAAGTAATATTCGCTTCATTTATAGTTTATCTCTTATAGTTAATTTTTAAACCCTTATTCCTATTATCAATACATCGTCAACCTGTTCAAGGCCGCCTTTCCATTCTTCAAACGTTTTTTCCAGAATGTTCTTTTGCTCACTCATTGACTGACGACTGATTACTGACAACATTTCCTGCAATTGCTTATTCATGAATTTCTTTCCCTTCGGCCCACCAAACTGATCAGCATAGCCATCGGTAAATAAATACAAAATCCCGGCCTCCCTGCCCTCCGAAGGAGGGTTCAATGTAATACTATGTGTTGTAAATGGTTTTGGGTTATCAGTTTTACCTATAGGTTGCTTGTCCGCTGGCAACGCCATCATTTTCCCATCTACTATATAGAATAACGAATTGTATGCCCCACTCCATTGTATTTGAATACTGTCGACTGATGACTGACGACTTATCGCTAAAAGCGATATATCCATTCCATCCTGTACATTGCTTTCGCTTTTCTCGAATGTTTCTAATACAAGTTCACGCACCTTATCCAATATCTTTCCAGGCTCTGTAATACCAAACTCTTTTACTGTTCTGTTTAATGCGTTCGAACAAACCACACTTACCAACGCACCCGGTACACCATGGCCTGTGCAGTCTGCGGCGGCTATAAGAACGGTGGCCCCTCCTAAATCCTCCCCTATGGGAAGGACTTTTTGTTTTTCATTCTCCCTTCCTACAGGGAAGGGCTGGGGATGGGCCACTTCCATCCAGTAAAAATCCCCGGCAACAATGTCTTTCGGCTTATATAGCACAAACGACTCTGGCAGATATTTAGTAATTAAGCTTAATGGCGGAAGTATAGCATCCTGCAGGCGCTTGGCGTATGTAATAGAATCAAGTATCTCCTTATTCTTTTCTTCTACCAATACCTTTTGCTGTTCTACCAATGCTTTTTGCTGTTCTGCAATTTCCTTCTGCTGCTCTACTTCTTCTTTCTGTTTAAGTATAATAAGGTTTGCTTTTTGCTTTTGCCTGTAACTTCTGAAAATTAAAAATGCCAGTGCAAGCATTAACACAAACGCGGCTATAAATGAATTGCGGATGATGGATTGTTTCTTACGCTGCTGCTCTGCAATTGCATCTTTCTTACCCTGTTCGGCCTTTTCAGCAGCTTGCTTTTTATTAAACTCAAAATTCATTTCTGCCTGAACTGTCTTTTTAGTATTGGCGTCATTTGTAATACTATCGTTATACGCAACATATTTTTTGTAATCTTCAAAGGCTGCCTTATAGTTTCCCACTGCATTATCTAATTTGGCAAGACGGTTGTATACAATCTTTGTCTCCTCCTTGCTTCCTATCTTTTTAGAAAGCACGAGTGCCGAATCGAGATACATTCTTGACAAAGCATAATTCTTCAAGCCCATATTTACAAGTCCTATGTTATCAAAAGCAGTTGCAACGCCACTTTCATATCCCACTTGCCTGAATAAAGCCAGCGATTTAAAGTCATACTCCAACGCCTTGTCATATTTATTTAGGTCGAGGTAAGCAGCACCAATATTGCCATAACTGCGTGCAATGCCGCTTTTATCATCTATCTCCTCTTCTTTGGCAAGCGCCTTAAAATGATATTCAAGCGCCTTGGTATAATTACTTTTGTCTTCGTAAATATTCCCTATGTTACCATAACTAAGGGCAATACCACTGGCATCACCAACGTCCTTATACCTATCGAGTGCTTCAAATTCGTAACCTATTGCTTTGTTGTAATTGCCCTGGGCATAATAAACATTACCAATATTGCCAAGGCTTATAGCAATGCCCAATTTATTTCCAAGCTGCTCTTTTATAGCCAGTGATTTAAAATCATATTCCAGTGCCTGCGGATAATTACCCTGTTCTATGTATACAATACCAATATTGCCATAACATGCGGCAAGCCCTTTAATATTGTGCATAGACTCATAAATTGCGACTCCCTTAAAATGATATTCCAGTGCTTTGGTGTAATCACCTTTATCAGAGCTTACAATACCTATATTCCGGTAAGCGGCAGCCATTCCTCTTTTATAATCAAGCTGTGCTGCTAATAACTCAGCATCGCTCGCACAAGCCAGCGAACTGTCATATTTACTCAAATCCTCTAACTGATCACTAAGAGTGTTAAGTGCATTTACTTTATTGGTATCATCCTTCGCAGTTTTCACATATGCCTTTAACGAATCTACAATATGATTTTGAGCATGCACATAACATGTGCTGACAAGACAATACAAAACCGAAAACGCTATATATTTCCTTACCCTCATAATGAAAGGCTAAAATAAGGAAAATTGCAAGGGGCTTAATTCACTTCGTAAGAAATGCGGATAGCAAATGTGCGGGGTGGTTCTATTTTTAGCGGGCGTAATGAATAACTTAAATTCATCAGGTTATTCACAATGAAAGCAACTTTTATTTGCTTCGTAGCCTGCATTCCTATCCGCGCATCATATATTGTGGTGCCTGTAGTATGCTTAGCCCTGTATTGCTCAATGCCATTAAAAAGGTTAAACGCCTCATCCAGATTTTGCATATGGCTGTAATAGCGAATATCGCCCCCTATCGAGAAGGTTCTATAGGTAATTTGCAAATCTACCTTAGCAATGGTTTGAAAACGATATTTTAAAATATTATTGGTTGTATCGGTACTATACTTTGCATACGATATCTGGTTTTGCGAACTATCGGTGGCATATACCTTATCAGGGGTTATTGCCTGAGGAATAATAAATGTGTAGTCGCCAATTATACCAATCTTCAAATCTTTGGTGATCTTCCCTTCCGCAGGTAACGATACTTCCAGTCCGCGTATGCGTGTTTCACCGGTGTTCAAATATTTAAATCCGGCAAGTACACTTGGGTTACCCGATGCATCATACGATGTACCCCATCCTCCGTATGTTATTTCAATTGTGTTGTAGTATTCCTGCTGGAAGGCTGCAATATCAAGTGAGCCGACAAATTTATTTATCTTGAATCCCTGTTTAATTCCCACTTCGGCATTCCAGCTGTTTTCAGGCAATAAATTCGGATTAGGAAAAATAGGAATTCCGCCAACATCAGAATATGTATACTTTTCGGCAATAGACGGGAAGCGATAGCCCTGCCCGAATGAGCAACGCAGAAAGGTAGCTTGCATTAATCTATAGTTGAGCCCTGCCCTGAAAATAGATTTTGAAAGCGCACTCTCGCTATCCATTTTAGACGTTTCAGCCCTGAAACCAACAGATACATTTAAGCGCCCGAAAAACTTTTTGTCAACCTGCGCAAAAAACGCATAGTCACTGTACTTATTATCAGGGGCCACTCCCTTATAAGGCTCCCCTGAATGCGACATGGTTTGATTCATAATAAGGCCACCTGTAAGGTTAAGGCTTTCATTTATTTTTTTGGTGATCTGGTATTCAGTGTATAATACCTGCGTATTGGTTATAATGTTCGGTGTTTCCTTATTCGTACTATAATCCTGGTTAGTAGCTGTATTATTAGTGTAAAAATAGCGTGTACGTAAACTTTGCATCAATCCATTATCTGATAAATAATTAATGAACGGATCTATATAGAACATATTCTGGGTCTGTAATGTTAACGTATGAGGGAATGCCCTGTATATGTTATTCGAATCGTTTTCCCAAACCAGTGTAAGGTTATTGGTCGACTTCATAAAATTGCCATTAATACCGTAATTAAGCCCCGGTAACTTTTTAGCCCTGCGGCGTATACTGAAATTAAAACGTCCTGTCTTTTCACCAACCTGGTTGTTCTTTATAGTAGTGTCGACAGGAAGGTTTGGATCATACTTAGGGGGGCCTATATAACCATAATCGTACTTACCCATTCCACCAATAACTACATCCCACTGCCCCATTTTCTGGGCATGCATAAAACTTACGGTAGAAAAACTGGCTACTCCGTTCCACCATTTAGAACTATCAATGGGCGGTGTATCGTACATACCGGCAGATATAGATACCTTAGTTATAGGCCTGTCAGTTGCATAAGCAGTACGTATGTTTATACTTCCGCTTAATGCTGAAGAACCATATTCTACCGAAGCAGCTCCTTTCACAACTTCCACCTGTTCCACATTTTCAAGCGGAATAAAATTCCATTCCAGTGCGCCGCCATCGCCGGCCAGTGCGGGTAAGCCATCAATAAGTATGGCAACACGTGTACCTACACCAAAGTCGAATCCGCTGCCACCGCGTATTTGGGGTTCGCCATCTAAAATATTCAGGCCGGGTACTTGTTCAAGCGCATCCTTAATGTTCGATGAGTTCTTGTTCTCTATTAATGATGGCTTTATTACATCCATCGATACCGTTATATCTTCCAGCTTACGTTCATACTTACCAACAGATACTACAATGGTCTGCATGGCTGTAGTGCCTGATCTTAAATGAAAATTATGACTAATTACTGTGGCAGTGTCGGCATTCAACACAAACGTATCGGGTTCCATACTTACAATAGAACATATAATTACATGCTTGCCCGGGCTAATGTTCAACTGGTAATTTCCATTTACATCGGTAGTGGTTGCATGGGCCATATCACTTGAATCGTATACCACAGCGCCAATAAGTGCTTCTTTGGTTCCGGCATCACGCACAACACCTTTCAATATTTTATTTTGTGCACTAAGCGATAAAGACCAGCCTATTATACATAATGGCAGCAAATAACTCTTTATAGAAAAACTCATCAAGAATGAATGATTAAAAGGTTCAGGGTGATAATTACATAAAAGCAGTCCAATTAACGTTTCCGCTAAATGAGCTGCTTATACTAATGGCAATATTTATTTCTGAATAATAAGTTTGCCTGTCTTAATAGAAGTGTTGTTAGCATCTACTATAGAATAGATGTATACACCGCCTGGTAATGTGCTTACATTCATGGTTGATGTAGAACCATTATCCACCTTAGCAGATGATATAATGCGGCCCGTTACATCGCACAACATAATTGTTGCTTGTGTATTAGATGGATTACTTATAGTAAGGTAATCAGTTGCAGGATTAGGATAAACAGAAATGCTCATTTGCGGTGCAGCATGTTCATTTATACCTGTAGGGTTAGTAATAGTATTCAAATCATCTGCATAAAGTGAACTACCTGACTGTGCAGTACTGGTATTTGCGCTGGAAGATAATAGCCAGATAGAATTAACCACAGGGTCTGAATTACGATACACTAAAGGAGCATTGAAGTATTTGTAAGTACTTACGGTTGCATTTGGTGTGCTGAAAGAAGCTGATGCTACTGTATCTGCATTATTAGCTGCTGAACCGAACAAGTAAAAAGAAACAAATCCATTGTCGCCACCTTGCGGGGTATATTCATACCAGCCTGAAATACTATCCGGCCTTCCGGTATAAGCAATGCCGCCGGTAATTGAACCTGTTGAAGATGTAGGCAATGTACCTGTAGTTACAACACCAGGTGCCATTATACTTAAAATAGATTTAGTTATAAGTTCCACCGCAAAACTTCCGCTGTGCACTTTGGTAGATTTAACGCAACCAAACACCCCAACCGATGCAGATTGTGAATTGGCACAATCCCAGTTATTAGGAGTATCATATGCAAAGAAACCGGTTACGTGTGTCCAGTTTTCAAATCCTGCATTTGGGGTTGCCTGTGCCCAAAGGCCGACAGTTGAAATTAACAAGGCTGCAAAAAGGGTAAT
The DNA here is from genome assembly GCA_035485295.1 of Bacteroidia bacterium. Lineage (GTDB taxonomy): Bacteria > Bacteroidota > Bacteroidia > JABEUT01 > JABEUT01 > JABEUT01. The sequence goes on along the minus strand of DATHOD010000172.1, from coordinate 5,653 downwards.
TGTTTTTTTCATGGGTGTGATTTTTGTTTAGATTAGTTAGTTCAGGGCTCTTAAAAAAACTGTTTTTAAATACTTTATTGCTGTTCGAAGTTACTATTAATACCCATTTATGCAACTCCAATTTTTGCATATTGGTTAATAGTTAAGTATTTATAATACCATACGAACACCATTAAATAAAGGGTATTTAAGAGAAAATAAGTTAATAGTCAAGAGTGTATATTAAACGTAAAATCAGGCTAAGCAGGGTATTACTTAATCGTGTTAGCTACTTCCTATTCTCCCTGAAAAAACCATATCTAAATAGACCGCCAGCTAAAAAAACGGCAAAAAGCTGCATTTACTAATGCAAAAAAAACAACTCATAAGCTGTTTTTAAAGGCAAGTGAATTCTTGCAGGAATTTATACTCTTATTCCAATCAATAATACGTCGTCAACCTGTTCAAGATTACCCTTCCACTCTTCAAGAGTTTCATCAAGCATCTTTTTCTGTTCTTCCATTGACTGACGACTGATAGCTAATAACTTTTCTTGCAATTGTTTGTATTTGAATTTCTTTCCTTTGGGGCCACCAAACTGATCGGCGTAACCATCGGTAAACAGATACAACATTGCAGCCTCCCTGCCCTCCGAAGGAGGGTTCAAGATTATAGTATGCGTTTTAAATGGCTTAGGGTTATCAGATTTGCCAATTGGCTGCTTATCCGCAGGTACTTCTTTTATTTCACCGTTTTCAACAAACCAAAGTGAATTGTATGCCCCACTCCAGCTTAACTGAATCCCTCTTTCGGAGGGAGTTAGGGAGGCCAGCGATATATCCATTCCATCCTGTACATTGCTTTCACTCTTTTCAAATGTCTCCAATACAAGCTCACGTACCTTATCCAATATCTTCCCGGGTTCAATTATTTTAAACTCCTTTACTGTTCTGTTCAATGCATTACTACAAACTACACTCACCAGTGCACCCGGTACGCCATGGCCTGTACAATCAGCAGCGGCTATAAGAATATTGTTGCCTGCCCTTTCCATCCAATAAAAATCACCTGCCACAATATCTTTAGGCTTATATAACACGAATGAATCGGGCAGGAATTGTTTTACCAAGGTAAGTGGCGGCAATATAGCATCTTGCAAACGTTTGGCGTATGTAATAGAATCCAATATTTCTTTATTCTTCTCTTCTACTAAGTCCTTCTGTTGTTCAACAAGTGCCTTCTGTTGCTCAGCAATATCCTTTTGCTTCTCAACTTCTTCTTTCTGTTTAGTAATTATAATATTATCCCTCCGTTTTTGACTGTAACCCCTAAATATTAAAAAAGCAAGAGCTAACATAAGCGCAAAACCAATTATAAATGAATTACGAATTAACTTTTGCTTATTACGCTGCTGTTCAGCAATAGCATCCTTTTTATCCTGCTCTGCCTTTTGCACTGCCTGCTTCTTTTCAAAGTCATAATTCATTTGCTCCTTGACCATTTTTTTGGTATTGTCTTCATTTACCATACTATCACGATAAACTATATACCTCTTATAATCGCCGAAAGCCGATCTATAATCACCTTTATCAGTATCCAAACCAACTAATCCGGAATAGCTATTACGTATCCATTCCTTGTTACCTATTTCAAGCGCTACCTGACTGCCTTTTTTAAGGTATTCAGCAGCCTCAGAAAAATTTTTCAAGTCAGTATATGATAAGCCTGCGTTTATATAGCCCGTAGCTATTCCATCTTTGTCACCAATCTCTTCTTTATATTTCAATGCCTTTATAAAATAAGACAGTGCCTCTGCCGGTTTTTTTTCTGATTGATATACGCCCCCTATATTATTGTATTGCCCTGCAATTCCTTCTTTATCATTCATTTTTCTGTATATCTTAATAGCCAGCGAATCATATTTTATTGATTCATCATATTTACCCTGGTACATATAAATAACACCAAGGTTTGCATAAGCTGAAGCTTGTCCTTCTTCATCTTTATTTTCTTCATCTATTTTCAGTCCTTTAAACGTGTAATTCAATGCCTCGTCATAGCTCGCTATTCCCACATATATCCCTGCAATATTCCTGTATGAAGTGGCTAAAACCTTCTTATCTCCAATTTCTTCAGTGTATTTTAATGACTGTAGAAGATACTTTAGCGCTTCGGGATAATTTGACTGAGAAATACAAATTATTCCCAAATTCCCATAAGCAGAAATAAGGCTTTTCTTATCACCTGCATTTTTTGCCAGATCTAATTCCTGTGTAAATAAGTCAAATGCTTCATAATTATTTCCTTTCCTCCATTGCGCAACTCCAATATTATTAATTGCTCCTATAACACCTGGTTTGTAGTCAATGCTCTTAGAAAGAACTAGAGCTTGCTGCCCATATAGCAATGAACTGTCATTTAAACCTTTCTGCCAGTATTTTTTGCTTAATTTATTCAGGTCTTTTACCTTACTACTATCATCCTTTTCGTTTTTTATAACATTACGAAGAGAATCAATTTTATGATCTTGCCCCGCAGAGGTGCTAGCTATTAATCCAGCAACAAACAATAGCTGCAGATATTTTACAGAAGTCTTTATTTTACACATGTGCATAAATATACAATTCTTTCGTAATTGATTATAAATCAATACGATATATTCCCCATATTATAAGATTAAATTAAACGCGTATTCCAATTATCAACACATCATCAACCTGTTCAAGGCTACCTTTCCAGTCTTCAAATGTTTTCTCCAGAATGTCTTTTTGCTCAGTCATAGACTTACAACTAATGACTGATAACTTTTCCATCAACTGTTTGTACTTAAATTTCTTTCCTTTGGGGCCACCAAACTGATCGGCATAGCCATCGGTAAACAGGTATAAAAGCCCACCCCCTTCCCCTCCCTGTGTGAGGGGAGATAAATTAATTGTATGTGTTGTAAATGGTTTTGGGTTATCAGTTTTCCCGATTGGTTGTTTATCTGCAGGTATTTCCATCATCTTTCCATCAGCTATATAACACAATGAATTATAGGCCCCACTCCATTGTATTTGAATACTGTCGACTGATGACTGACGACTTATCGCTATAAGCGATATATCCATTCCATCCTGCACATTGCTCTCACTCTTTTCGAATGTCTCCAATACCAGTTCACGCACTTTATCTAATATTTTTCCGGGCTCTGTTATCTTAAACTCTTTTACGGTTCTGTTCAATGCATTGGAGCAAACTACACTTACCAATGCTCCCGGCACACCATGGCCGGTACAGTCTGCGGCGGCTATAAGAATGGCCTCCCCACCCTCCGAAGGAGGGATATGAGAAAGAACTCCTGATACATTACCAGGTTCTTTACTTCCCCCTTCGGGGGAACCTAAGGGGGCTACCTCCATCCAATAAAAATCTCCGGCTACAATATCCTTTGGTTTGTACAGCACAAATGAATCGGGCAAGTATTGCTTTACTAAATTCAAAGGTGGTAAAATGGCATCCTGCAGGCGCTTGGCATAGTTAATGGAATCGAGAATCTCTTTGTTCTTTTCTTCAATCACTCCTTTTTGCTTACGCGTAATACGCAATGAACGAAATATGAAACCTGCAAATACAAGCACCAGTATCAATACCGCCATTACCGAGAAGGTAATAGCCTTTTGCTTTTTTCTCTCCGCCTCAGCTACCGCTTCTTTCTTATCAAGCTCATATGTCATTTCCTTTCTTGTCAGGGCCTTATTTTTTTCAATATTAAATAAGGTATCTTTTAACCTCATTGCTTTTTTATAGTATTCTAAGGCTAACTGGTAATGCCCGGTACTATCATACAGCATTGATATTTTTTCTTCATTCTGCCTTAAGCCATTTTGCTCTCCTATGCTATCATCTAGCCCTATTGCCCTTTTCAAATACTCTTCGCCCAAATCAAATTTTCCAGTCCTGGTGTATAATGAGCCAATACTTCCAAGGTTAGTGGCAATACCACTTTTATTCCCAATTTCCTCATTTACCTTCAATGACCTCGTGTCATAATCCAATGCATTGGCATAGTCACCCAGGTTATCATATATAACTCCTATGTTGCCCAAATTATAACTGCTGGTGTATTTATCTCCAATCTCCTCAGCCATTTTCAAAGCCTTTTGGTAATAGTCCAAGGCTTTAAGTTTATTCCCCTGGTCCTGGTATACTACTCCAATATTACCAAGGTCAGCAGCAATTGCATTTTTATTTCCTGTTTCTTCACTTATTTTTATTGCTCTCAAATCATAATCCAGTGCCTTGGCATAATCACCTTCCTCTTCATATAGTATGCCAATATTGCCCAGTTCAGCTGCATTTCCATTTTTATTACCTATCTCTTCATCTATCTTCATTGCCTTCAGGTAGTAGTCCAGTGCCTTGGGATAATCAGATTGCAGCTTAAACACATTTCCCAAATTATCAAGTATTGACGCCTGCAATTGTTTATCACCCATCGCTTCGGCTATGTTCAATGCTTTCAGGAAATAATCTAATGCTTTGGGATACTCACCCTTTACGGCATATTCAATAGCTATAAAACTATTTGCCCTTGCTTCACCTTTTTGATAATGACAATTCCCTGCCAACAAAGCCGCGTGCTCCACTATTACTATAGTAGAATCGGGATTGGTAGTATACAGTAAAGAAGCAAGCGATATAAGATGATTTACTTGAGTGGTATCCTCTTTATCGGCTTGTATAAGTTTATGAAGAGAATCTATTTTGTGTTGCTGAGCAAAAATAAGTGAACAGTGAATAGTGAAAAATGAAAAGCATAAAAAAACTTTTATCATCACCCTTGTATTTAATTTTTCACTTTTCACTGTTAGTTTTTAGCTAAACCCGTATTCCTATTATTAATACATCGTCAACCCTCCCAAGGCGGATTTCCTCCATTTGGGCTTATACTCTTATTCCTATTATTAACACGTCGTCAACCTGTTCAAGGCTGCCTTTCCATTCTTCAAATGTTTTTTCCAATTGCCACTTTTGTTCTTGCACCGTCAATTGACTATTATCTATTAGCAATTGCTGAAGTTGCTTGTATTTGAATTTCTTTCCCTTCGGCCCGCCAAACTGGTCGGCATAGCCATCGGTAAATAAAAATACCATATCGCCTTTTTGAATTGGGGCAGATTGGAGTGTGAATGGTATATGGCTTTCACTCTGAACACCTACAGGCATTTTATCTGCCTTAAATTCAATACACTGCTTATCTCTTATAATTACAAGGGGATTATTCGCACAGGCAAAATCAATTTTCTTATTTTCAAAATCAAAAGAACATAAAACACAATCCATGCCATCCTTACTGCCGGTATCAGTACCCTCCGAATTTAAAGCCCTAATTATATGCTCCCTTACATCATCAAGTATGGCAGCAGGGTTATGTATCCCCTTTTCGATTGTAGTTTCATTCAGCATTGATATATTCAGCAGACTCATAAATGCACCCGGTACACCATGGCCTGTACAATCGCCGGCACAGATCAAGAACCGTTTACCGGCATTTGTTTCCACTTCATTGGCCCAGTAAAAATCGCCCGAAACAATATCACGCGGTTTAAACAGAATGAAATATTCTTTCAACCGCTTACCAATAAAATCATCTGTTGTAAGTAATGCCCGTTGAATGCGCGATGCATAATGA
>DATHOD010000171.1:0-16198 GCA_035485295.1 Bacteroidia bacterium | reverse complement strand
GCACGATATCCGCTTTATAGGTGTAGATTATATGCTCTATAATTTATTGGGTGGCACCTTTGAGCCATTGAAAAATACTTACTACACAACCATAAGTAATTATGTGGTTTTTGCCAATAGTGTAGAGGCATTGCAAATGTTTATCAATCGTTACGAGAGTGGCTATACATTGGAAAAGGATTCATATTACCGTTCATTTATCAACGACCATTTGGAAAGTGAATCAGGTATTTATATATACAGCAATGTGGCCTTGTCGCCTATGCTATATGAGCAATATCTTGATAAGCCATACGCTGAGGCTATGAAAAGGCATACCGATATTATGCGGAAGACCCAGGCCATTGGTATTCAGTTCAACTTTATGCAGGGAATGTTTTATACCGATGTATATGTAAAACGTAATCCTGACTATAAAAAGCAGGCGGGAGCATTATGGCAGGTTGCGCTTGATACAACTATTGCAGGGCATCCATTCTGGGTTACCGACCATAAAACAAAATATCAATATGTGTTTGCGCAAGACAAGGCAGATAACATTTACCTGATAAGCAATACAGGGCATATACAATGGAAGAAAGAAGCAGAAGGACGGATAATGAGCCCTGTTTATACAGTTGATGTAATGAGGAATGGAAAGAGCCAATACCTGTACAATACTCACAAGACTTTATGCATAGTGGATAGGAATGGTAAGGATATGTATGGTTTCCCTATAAATATTCCTAATAAAGCATCGGGCCCGGTTACCTGTTTGGATTATGATAATAACAGGAAATACAGGTTGCTCGTGCCATGTACCGATGGCAAATTACGCATGTATGATATTGGTGGCAAGAGCGTGAAAGAATGGGTAATACCAGAAACAGATGCTGCCGTTACAACACTTGCGAAGCACATAACTATTGATGATAAGGACTATATAATTGTGGTAGATGAGCATGGGAAAGTATATGGTTTTGACAAAAAGGGAAAATCAAGATTGACCTTACAACAAAGGTTACCTGAACACCTTTCGACCTATTATTTGGAAGAGGGTAAGAGATTAGATGATACTTATTTACTTGCAGCAGATTCATTGGGAACAGTATATAAACTAAGTCTGACAGATGTTATGACGCATACCCAATATCTGTCTAACAAGAACGAACGCTTTGATTTTGCTCCGGTAGATCTGGATGGAAAAGGTAAGAGTACAATGCTCTTCCTCTCTCATTTCGATTTGTATGCTTATGGTTTGGATAAAGCAAAATTGTTCCATTATAGTGTAAGGGATTCAGTTAGCCGCAAGCTTATAATTTTTAAATACAGCGATGGCAAGGCAAGGATTGGAGCGATAGATACGAAGAACAACAAAATATACATTTGGGATGAGCAGGGCAATTTATGCAATGGTTTCCCATTGTATGGATCTACTGAATTTGAAATTGCAGATATGAATGCAGATGGGCAACTTTACCTTGTTACAGGAGCATCAGATGGCAATGTATATGTGTATAGTTTGCCTTAAAGCTTTAAGCCTTCTTCTCTTTCCTCTTGCCTTTAATAAAGAAATATGCAAGTGCCAATGCAAATATCAACAAGCATGGCATTAAATAAGATTTAGAGATACCTTCAGAGTTTACAAAGGTAAAGAAGCGATCCCAGCGCATTTTTTTGCTCAATGGCTCACCTTCTTTTAATGACATCCAAATGAATGATGCTTTACCCACTATATGATCATCAGGCACAAAACCCCAGTAGCGTGAATCAGCCGACCTGTGTCGGTTATCACCCATCATAAAGTAATAGTTCTGCTTAAAGGTATAACTGGTAGCTAACTTGTCATTAATGAAGATTTGGCTGCCTTTTACTTCTAACTTATTATTCTCGTAAACATTTATTACCCTTCGGTAAAGGTGAAGGTTGCAGGTATCTATAGCAATGGTGGCACCTTCCTTAGGAATATAAAGAGGCCCAAAATTATCTACGTTCCATTTATAATGCCCCGCATTAGGAAATATTTCAGGCTCGTATGCTGCAGTATCCTGTATATATGGGGTTACAGATACAACGTTCATTGATGCTTTTACTCTTTCCGCATTCTGACGGGTCATGAAAAATAAATAAGTATTGGGAATATTACTAAATGGCTCAACAAGCTCTGTAATATCTAATTTTTCTAAAAGTTTATCATCATATGGTGAACCATTTGTAGTTACCGCATATCCATATTCAGCCTCGGTAGGAATTTCGTCAGCCTTGCCGTTAATATATACCTGCGCATAGCGTATTTTCAATGTATCGCCGGGTGTACCAATGCATCGCTTAATAAAATTCTCTTCCTTGTCAAGAGGGCGAACCATTATATGACCAGGTAAGCCCATATTGCCAATTGGTTTATTCTGCAATACATAATCTCTTCCATACATCCTGCATAATGAATAATAATCAGGGTTATCTATAATAGATGGGACAGTATCTCCATTAGGGAAATTAAATACAACTACATCGTGGCGTTTGATCTTAGCAAAACCCGGTAATCTTAATGCAGGATATTCAAGCCAATCGAGATAGGAGGGAGTACTTTTAGTTAATGGTAATGCATTATGTGCAAACGGGAAAGAAATAGGTGTCATTGGAATACGTGCACCGTAATTCATCTTGCTAACAAATAAGTAATCGCCTACAAGTAATGACTTTTCCATAGAAGAAGTAGGAATGGTATAAGCCTCGAAACAGAAAGTGCGTATAATAGTAGCTGCTATTACCGCAAAGGTTATTGCCTCCAGCCATTCATGAACAACAGATTGTTTCTCTTTTTTTGTTTCAACTGGTAACTCAAATTTCAATTTACCAAAACCTAAATATGGCAGGTAGATAAAAAACAAAAGGCCAGACAATACTAAGTCAGACGCCTTCTTCTTTTGAAATGCCTGAGAAGTGATGGCACTTATTACCATCATCATCATAAATCCAACACCGGGAATAAGGAATATGAAAATCCACCACCAAGGGCATTTTAGAATCTTTAACCAGATGTAATAATTGTAAACAGGTACTAATGCTTTCCAGCCTTTCTCTCCGGCTTTTTCAAAGATCTTCCATAACCCTGCAATAGTTGCAAGAATTATGATGTAAATAATAGGCTGAATATGAAACATATATTAATTGGAAAAGTTAAAGATAGACTGTGAGATAAAATAGAGGCTGTTAAATTATGTTATTTTTCAGAGCCAAGCAGGTCGTTCATGTCAAAAACTCCCTTCTTGCCTACTAGCCAGCTAGCAGCAACTACTGCACCTTCGGCAAAACCTTTGCGGCTATATGCCTCATGCATTATGGTTATTTCGTCGCAAGCAGATGTATAGCGCACAATGTGAGTACCCGGAACTTCACCTTCGCGCTTAGCTAATATTGGCAGGTCGCCCGGTTGTGCATTTTCTTTCAAAGCCCACTTTTTCTCCTTGCCGTGATTCTTTATAAGTCCTTCTGCCAGGGTAATACCTGTACCACTTGGAGCATCTTTTTTATGGATGTGGTGTATTTCTTCCATAGATGGGGTATAAGTAGAATAAGGCTTCATAAGCTTTGCCAAATGTTCATTCAGGCGGAAAAAGAGATTAACCCCAATGCTATAGTTTGAGGCATAAAAGAATGCTTGTTTCTTTTCAAGACAAACCTGTTTAACTTCATCAAAACGCTTTAACCAGCCTGTAGAACCGCATACAACCGGCACTGAAGCTTCAAAACATTTGAAGATATTGCTTACAGCACTTTCGGGAGATGTGAACTCAATGGCTACATCTGCCTTTTTCAGATTTTCTACAGTGAATTCGTTAATTGTATCCTCATCAATCTTCAATACTACGCTATGGCCTTGCGATAAGGCTATCTTCTCGATCTCCTTACCCATTTTGCCATACCCTATAAGTACTATTTTCATAAATTCAGTAATTAGCTGCCAAAGATACAATATGAGGCAAAATGGCTGTATATGTGACAAAATGTTAGTTTGGCATACTAATTGCTATCATATAGGTGTTAATTATGATATAAACACAGAGATTATGAAAGATTATTCAGGAAAAGAAGCCATAGAACAGTTACTAAAAATGGATAGCATAAATGATGATTCTGAGTTCATTCCACTTCTTACCCATGAGGAAGAGAAGAAGATAAACGCAGAAAAAATACCAGACGAGATACCTATACTGCCATTGCGCAATACTGTCTTATTCCCGGGTGTTGTCATACCTATTACTGTCGGTAGGGATAAGTCAATTAAGCTTATAAAAGATGCCTATGGGGCAGATAAGACAATTGGTGTTGTCTCTCAAAAGAATGACAATATTGAAGATCCGGGTGTAGATGATATTCACTGGGTAGGTACCATAGCCTATATTCTTAAAACATTAAAAATGCCCGATGGTAGTACAACTGCCATTATACAGGGTAAGAAACGTTTTGAAATAACGGAATTATCTCAGCAGGACCCTTACCTGAAGGCAAAAGTTAAGGCATTTGAGGAAGTTCACCCTGAAAAGGATGATAAGGAGTTTGAAGCCATGATTTCTACATTGAAAGATGTGGCTCTCCAGATTACCAAACAATCACCTCATATTCCTTCTGAAACTGGCTTTGCTATACGCAATATTGAAAGCAGCAACTTCCTTATCAACTTTGTGTCTTCTAATATGAATGCCAGTGTGGCAGATAAGCAAAGGATATTGGAGGAGCCTGATCTGAAAAAGAGGGTAACCTTATTACTTGCTTCCATGAATAAGGAATTGCAAATGCTGCAATTGAAAAATCAGATACAATCAAAGGTAAAGGAAGATATAGACAAGCAACAACGTGAATATTTTCTGCACCAACAACTTAAAACGATTCAGGAAGAATTAGGTGGCGATACATTTGACCAGCAAATAAAAGAATATAAGAAAAAGGCCAAGACCAAGAAGTGGGATAAGAATGTAAAGGAAGTATTCGATAAAGAGTTGCAGAAGCTTGAAAGGATGAACCCTAATTCAGCGGAGCATTCTGTACAAAGTAACTACATAGGCTTATTACTCGAATTGCCTTGGAATGAATACACGAAAGATAATTTCGATTTAAAGCGTGCCACTAAAATATTAGACCGCGACCATTATGGGCTTGAAAAAGTAAAAGAACGCATATTAGAATACCTGGCTGTATTGAAGCTCAAGAATGATATGAAAGCTCCTATACTTTGCCTTGCAGGCCCTCCGGGTGTTGGTAAAACATCGTTAGGAAAGTCAATTGCTACTTCATTAGGAAGGAAATATGTACGTATGTCATTAGGCGGACTGCATGATGAAGCTGAAATTCGCGGACATCGTAAGACATACATAGGCGCTATGCCTGGCCGTATCATCCAAAACCTGAAAAAGGTTAAATCATCTAACCCTGTTTTTGTACTAGATGAGATAGATAAAATCGGAAAGGATTTCCACGGTGATCCTGCATCGGCATTACTTGAAGTGCTCGACCCGGAACAAAACAAAGAGTTTCACGATAACTTTATAGAAGTGGAATATGACCTTTCAAAAGTGTTGTTCATTGCAACCGCCAATAATCTTTCTGCAATACACCCTGCCTTACTTGACAGGATGGAGATTATAGAAGTAAATGGCTATACAGTAGAAGAGAAGATAGAGATAGCTAAAAGGCACCTTATACCTAAGCAACTTGAAGAACATGGAGTGAAAAAAAATCAGATAAGTTTATCTGACGAACTATTAGAATCAGTTGTTGATGACTATACGCGCGAATCTGGCGTTCGTAATCTTGAGAAAAAGATAGCGCAAATAGTGCGCCATGTGGGTAAGTCTATTGCTATGGAAGAAGAATATAATGCCAATGTAAAGAAGAGTGAACTGGATAAAATATTATCGCCTGCACACCCTAAAGAAAAGTATCAGGGAAATGATGTAGCGGGTGTAGTAACAGGTTTGGCGTGGACACCTGCAGGCGGAGATATCCTCTTTATTGAGGTTAGCCTTAGTCGTGGTAAGGGCCAGTTAACGCTTACTGGTAACCTTGGCGATGTAATGAAAGAATCTGCTACGCTTGCCATGGAATACATAAGGTCGCATGCTGAGCAATTATACATTTCATACAAAGCATTTGAAAAGTGGAACATACATATTCACGTGCCTGAAGGCGCTACTCCAAAAGATGGGCCATCGGCGGGTGTGTCTATGCTGACAGCAATAGCTTCTGCATTTACACAACGCAAGGTGCGTAAAGGATTAGCTATGACAGGTGAAATAACTCTGCGTGGTAACGTGCTTCCTGTAGGCGGTATTAAGGAAAAGATACTGGCCGCAAAACGTGCCGGTATAAAAGAAATAATTCTACCTGCTGCTAACAAGCGCGATATAGAGGACATCAACCCTAAATATTTGAAGGACCTTAAATTCATGTATGTAGAGAAAATGAAAGAAGTACTTGATTACGCCTTGCTGGATGAGTTCGTAAAGAATCCACTAAAACTTGATATGGCTTTTGTGGAAGAATCTACCGAAAAGCAGAATTAACTACCTTTGCAGGCATTATGATGTATGTAACCAGGCGCGAATGCTTTAATGCAGCGCATAAAGTAGCTAACCCTAAGTGGAGCGATAAGAAGAATCAGGAAGTTTTTGGTGGATGTGCCAACCCTAACTGGCATGGGCACAACTATGAACTTTTTGTAACCGTAAAAGGCAAGATTGATAAAGACACGGGGTTTGTAGTTGACCTTAGGAAACTAAGTATACTTATTAAAACGCTTGTAATCGATAAGGTTGATCATAAGAACTTCAATCTTGATGTACCATTTATGAAGGGCATGATGCCAAGTACTGAGAATGTTGTAATAGCTTTTTGGAAACAATTGGAAAAGCCTATTGCTAAACTCGGATGTAAACTGCACTCAATTAAGCTAAGGGAGACAGAAAATAACGTAGCTGAATATTTTGGAGAATAATGGCTAAAAAGAAATCTGCAAAAAATAATATTGGCGAAGACGAAACAACCGGCTACGTTAAAGTAGATAAGTATAACCAAGGCCTTGTAAAGAGTGTTGGGGATGCTTACCATAAGCTTATTAAAGACTTAGGTGAGAACCCTAAACGTGAAGGACTTCTCAAGACTCCGGAACGTGCGGCTAAGGCTATGCAATTTTTAATGCAAGGGTATAATATAGATGCTGCGGCAATTATGCGTTCTGCCATTTTTAAAGAGAAATATAGCCAAATGGTTTTGGTGAAGGATATAGAATTATACTCATTATGCGAGCATCACATGCTGCCGTTTTTTGGCAAAGCACATATTGCTTATATACCAAATGGCAAAGTGGTGGGCTTAAGCAAAATACCACGCGTGGTTGATGCTTTTGCACGAAGACTGCAATTACAGGAAAGACTTACCGACCAGATTCGCGATTGTATAGATGATGCACTTGAGCCATTGGGCGTTGCGGTTGTAATAGAGGCGCAGCATTTGTGTATGCAAATGCGTGGAGTTCAAAAGCAGAACTCGGTTACAACTACATCCGCATTTACAGGGGAATTCCTTGAAAATGAAAAGACACGTGAGGAGTTTATAAGCCTCATTCGCTCTACATTACACTAATTACCTCTTCTCCACTAACGTATCCCCTTTAATTATTAAAGTAGGGGTAGTATTTGCATTTATTGCTTTGTAATTGGTATTGGTCCAAAGGAAGTAAATAGCTAAAATAAAGAAGGGCAGGAGTAATGCTTTTTTTAACTCAGGTTTCAGTAATATTAACAGCAAGGGAATAAGGAATAAAGCATAAAGCAAGGCTCTTTTTGTATCTACAATAAGGTAGTTTATTGGTATCAGTATTAATAATAAGGCAGCAATAATATATATCCACTTTTTTTCGGGTTCATTAATAAAATACGCTGTAAGAATGGAAAGTGGGATTATGATTAACAGCCAATTCCTTTCCTGCATAAAAATCACACCGTATTTCGGTAAGAAGAATAAAACACCGAACTGAACTAATAGAAATAGGGAATAGATTGTCAGGTATTGCTTGAAGTCATTAGGCTTGTTTTTAATTGTAAATAATGCAGGAAGAGAGAATAGTATAATGAAAATAAATCCGGGTTGTTTTAGTAGCCAGATAAAAAGATTGGAGCTATAAAGTGATTTTATTTTTTGTTCTACATCCCCGAAAATAATCCCTTCTTTCGCAAAGCCATAGCTGGTTTTAAGCCTGTAAAGCACATCGCCTGTCAGTAAATAGTAAAAAGTAAAGACCATGATACTTGAGCAGATTCCGCAAAGAAAAATTTTCTTCCAGAACCATCTATTTCGGTTGTGAATAAGATCTGAAATTGAAATGAAAGCAAGGAATGGGTATACAAAAACTATTGCTTCTTTAGTTAAGAAGGCAAGGATCACCAGGACGCATGATAAAATAGGATATATATAGCGCTCTTTTGTTCGTCCATGAAAAACTATTAAGACAAGCAAATTACCGTAGCAGGCTATCATAATATCAGGATAAAGGGCAGCTGAAAAGGTGATTTGCAGAATATTAATTGCAATTAATGCGGAAGAAATTGTAGCTATACTATCACCGGCATACTTTCTTACAATAAGATATGTACCACTAATACCTAAAAGGCTTACAAGTAAGGGCCATAAGCTAATTGTATATGGACTTAGTCCCATTAACCAGGAAAGAATTGTTACCGGAACATATACACCCATTCGTATTTGAAACTCGCTTGGCGATAAATGGAAATGCCCATTCATTAGTTTCAATGCTTCCAGGGTATAGTTAAAATCATCACTATTGGGCCAAATGGGCTTAAGGTCAAACCATGCAATAATGTGCAGGAAAAGAATAAGAGAGAGTGGGAGATATTTGCCTTTCATTACAGTATCGGGAGCATTTATGCTTATTCAAAAATACCATAATTTGTATAAGCCTTTAATACTTTGGCAAGGCAGTAAGGATGGTTGTTTGATGGAGTATTAAACATAAAATAATACCCTAAACTCAATAAATCAGCTTTTTGGCAGTTATTAAGCAGAGAATTCACTGAATTTGATTAAATTTGTTAGTTAATATGACTAAGTTGAAAAGTACACTTACACTAGGCTTTTTATTTGCCTTTAGTTCCTTATTTGCTCAAGCTCCGAAGTATAGCGATGACTTTTTAGACATTGGAGTAAGCGCAAGGGCTCTATCTATGGGTAATTCGGTAGTGGCTACTGTTAATGATGTTACATCGGCATATTGGAACCCGGCTGGTTTACTTAATGTAACAGGCAATATTCAAATATCACTAATGCATGCCGAATACTTTGCAGGTATTGCCAAATACGATTATGGCGCTTTATCATACAGGATAGACAGTGCCAGTGTATTTGGTATTACAGCCATACGTTTTGGCGTTGATGATATTCCATACACAATTGACCTGGTTGATGCCTCAGGTAATGTGAACTACGATAATATTACTTCCTTTTCGGCTGCCGATTATGCATTTTTGTTTTCATACGCCAGGAAGGTAGCTATACCGGGCCTTCAGCTTGGCGCGAATGTAAAAGTGTTGCGCATGGTGGTAGGTGATTTTGCCAGCGCCTGGGGCTTTGGCTTTGACGCAGGTGCCCAATACCAATATAAGAACTGGCAGTTTGGCGCTGTAGCCCGCGACTTTACTTCCACATTCAATGCATGGAGCTATGATCTTAATTCCGATATTCAGACCGTTTTCCAGGAAACAGGTAACGTTATTCCGCAGGATAATATTGAAGTAACACTGCCAAGGTTATTGCTGGGTGCAGCACGTAAGTTTACTTTCTTCCAAAAGAAAGTATCGCTGCTTGGTGAATTGGATGCTGACGTAACTTTTGATGGGAAAAGAAATACAGTTATCAGTACCAATCCTGTCAGCGTAGACCCGCATGTAGGCTTTGAAATAGGCTACAGGGATTTTATCTTTTTGCGCGGTGGTGTAAATAATATTCAAAACAGTACCGATGTAACGGGTGCGCCCATCACTACTTTTCAGCCTGACTTTGGTGTTGGCATAAAAATAAAATCGTTTACGCTTGACTATGCTCTAACCAATATTGGTAATGCTTCCGTGGCTCTTTATTCTAATATATTCTCACTTAAATTCGACATCAATAAGAGAACACCATGAAAAAATGGTACTTCTTATTAGTATTCATAGGGGTTTCAGTTCTCGCTTCAGCTCAGTTATATGATAACGAGTGGATAAACTATGCACAGAAGTATTACAAGATAAAAGTTATAAATGACGGTATTTACCGTATCGATTCCCTTACCCTTGCCAAGGCAGGAATAAGTGTGGGAACAATTGATCCCCGCAATTTCCAGGTATTTTATCACGGACAGGAACAGTATATATATGTGAGTGGTGAAAGCACCGGGGTGTTTAGTGAAAAGAATGGAGATTACATAGAATTTTACGGGCAGCATAATACCGGCAGATATCAAACTAATGATGGCGCTTCTGATTCATTGCTATATAATGATACTGCCATGCATATATTGCCGAATCCCTACTACAGTCTTTTTTGCGACACCTCTACTTACTATCTTACCTGGAACAGTAAAACAACGGGCAATAAACGGATGAGTCTTTATACTAATACTTCCGACACTATTAAACCTTCAGCTTATTTTATAGCTCAGGCAATTAATGCTGCCACTACTATACCTAATACTTATTATTATGAAGGGTATCGGATATCGCTTGGTAATGGTGAATCGGCAAGTGACCCACGTTTCACCGCGGCTGAAGGATGGATGATGAAACCTGAATTGGATATGGGGGATACTAGAAGTTATGGTTTGGGAGTTTCAAATGTATATACGGGTGGGTCTTTAAGCGCTGTAATTAGAATTTTATTTGCAGGTGAGTCCACTGAAACTCTCACCGTTCCTGATCACCGAATACAAGTTATCCCTTCCTGGAATCCTACAAGCTATTTAACCGATGTGTCTTTTATAGGATTCCGTGTATATCCTGAATTTTATACTGTTCTTGCCAATGTACTCTCAAGTAGTTCTTCCTTAACATTTAACAGTGTAACTCTTCCAAGTATTCCAACCAACGCTACTGCGGTTTCCTATATCGTAACCCAGTATCCGCATACACCGGTTTTAGGGCCCGATTCTAATTACATGATGTATGTTCCTGATAATCCATTGTCCTTAACGTCTTATTATAGGTTTACAGGGTTGAATGTATCAGTTGCCGACAGTATACGTGTTTACGATCTGTCCAATGGCATAAGAATTAAAGTAGTCGACAGTAGTGGAATATGTAAAGTAATGATACCAAATTCCGGTCACGGTTTAAAGCTATGCTACATCACTGCAGACAGGGAGGTGCACAAGGTTGCTAAACTTATTCCAGTAGGCAATGATCCGTCAAACCCCGGAACATTTACCAATATTCCAGCTATGGGAGTAATCTCGGCATATATTATTATTACTCATCCTTCTTTATGGTCGGCAGCACAATCTTACCAGGCATACAGGAGTAAGAAATACAATACCATATTGCTTAATGTGGAAGAATTGTACGACCAGTTTTGCTATGGTATAGAAAAGGATCCATTGGCAATAAAAAATTTATGTGCCTATACCTTAAATCCCAAAAAATGGCCTTCTCCTCCTTCCAATCTTTTTATTATTGGTAAGGGCATACATGAGTATTTATATAGGCAAGATGCTGACACATTTGCGAGCACATTGGTTCCCTCATTTGGTTATCCTTCATCAGATATATTGCTTACCGCTGGGCTTAATGGCACTACTTTGCAACCTGCTATACCAACGGGAAGAATAGCTGCTGTTTCGCAAGCAGAGGTGAACAATTACCTGGCAAAAGTAAATACATACGAAACTACTGCCCCTGCGCTATGGCAGAAAAGAATTATACATTTTTGCGGAGGGGCCGCAGGTGGTGAGCAAGCAACATTTCAATCGTATTTAAATTCATATGAGCAAATAGCGGTAGATACTTTCTTCGGGGCGAATGTTTACAATTTCGCCAAAACAACTTCTGACCCGATTCAAATTACACTGGCTGATTCAATTACTACGCTAATTAATAACGGGGTATCTGTAATGACATTCTTTGACCATGCTTCCGGAACCAATTTCGATATTAATTTAGATGCCCCCGGAGATTATAATAACTATGGCAAATACCCAATGATAATTGCCGACGCTTGTTTTTCGGGCGACATCTTCCAGCCTATAGGTTCAGCGCAAAGCAGTACAAGTGAACAGTTTGTGCTGGATAGCAAGGGTTCAATCGGGTTCCTTGCAACAGATGACTTAGGGTTGGAATATCAACTATTTGAATATACGAATGAATTATATAATAATTTTTGTGTTAAGAATTTCAGGAAGCCGTTTGGAATTTGTATTCAAAATACCATTATCAATCAACTCTATGCAGCAAAATCTGATCCTCTGCTGCAATACACTTGTTTGGAAATGACTCTTCAGGGTGATCCTGCTATATCGCTTCTTCCGCTTGATTCATTACCTGATTTTGCAGTTACCGATTCCAGTATTTATTTTACCCCTGCCAATGTTACTACCCAGCTAGATTCATTTAAGTTGAACCTGGTGGTTTCTAATTATGCAAAAGCTGTAAATAAGCCTGTGCAGGTTAATATTACACGTGTGTTTCCTGATAATACAGATACAGTATATACAGTTACGCTTAAACATATTTATTACCAGGATACTATTACATTGAAATTGCCTGTGAATAAAATAAAGGGTGCAGGGCTCAATCACTTTCTGGTTAATGTCAATCCTTCACATTTGGACAGTGAAATCACTTTGTCGAATAACATTATAGGAAGTCCGGGTATTTTATTATGGATAAGTTCAGGCGATATAGTACCGGTCTATCCGTATGAGTTTGCTATTATACCTACCGATACTATTTCACTTAAGGCATCTACAGGAGACCCTTTTGCAATTACACATAAATATATATTTGAACTCGATACAACCAATAAATTCAATAGCCCTTTCCTTAAAGCACAAGTAATAAGTGCCAAAGGCGGTGTGGTTGTTGCACAACCTGAATACTGGATAAACTCTGCACCTACTACTATTGGCGGAGGCTCTAAATTGGGCGGAAGTACAGCAGTTTCAGCATTACATGCAATAAGAAGCAAGGGTACTCCTTTATATTTTAAAGATAGCACCGTTTATTACTGGCAGGTTAGGCGTGATACTACTGACCTGAAAGATTACATGTGGGAACAAAGTTCTTTTCAATATATACACAATAAGAATGGTTGGGCGCAAGCGCATTATTACCAGTTCCTGAACAACGGGTATACCTTTTTAGAACCGAACCTGACAAACAGAGGCTGGATATTTGATAAAACGGGCAAAACGCTTCAATGCAATACTTATGGGATGTCACTTTCTTCTGCAGGCAACCATTCAACACAATTATCTGCCACGGGCTATAAATTAGATTATGATGGAATTTCATATGCAGGTTGTGATTACGTACAAGGTATATATGTTGCGGTAATTGATCCTGTTACCTTGCAACCATGGTATTCGGGTAATTATCCGCAGTATGGAAGTAACAATACAACAGGTAATCCTTACGGTTGCGGAACAGGCGATTATAAATTTATGTACTGGTATAATAACGCCTCACAAATGGCAGGCCTTGCCCGCTTGCTGGATTCTGTGCCTAACGGAGATTATGTACTGGCATTTACATGGATAGAAGGAATGTTCCAGCATTGGGCAAACCCAAGTACAAGGAATGCATTTGTCAAGCTGGGTGCTTCATCCACCATATACACCCGCCCCGATTCAGTGCCCTGGATATTTTTTGTGCAAAAGGGTAATAAGGCAAGTGTTGTAGAGAAAATAGGAAGAAATAATTTCGATTCACTTCAACTTGTCGTAAAGCTTATAAATAATAAACCTTCGGGTAGTATGCTAAGTGCAGTTATTGGGCCTGCCGTAAAATGGGATTCCATTTCATGGCGGCAACATTCTGCCAGTAAAAAAGCAAAGGATAGTGTGCGCATGAGCGTGATAGGTGTAGATAATTATGGAAACAGTAAAACACTGGTAAATGGCCTTCCGCCTGCTGTGGCAAGCATGTATTTAAAATCTATAAACGCAAAACAGTATCCTTATCTGCAGCTATTACTTTATACAAAAGACACACTGACACATACCCCATCGCAAATGAATAAGTGGCAGGTGTTTTATACTCCAGTTCCCGAAATTGCTATGAACCCTTCCATATATTATTCTTTCTATAAAGACAGTGTATCGGTAGGAGATACGGTACGATTTAAGACCGTAGTTCAAAATATCAGCGCCCTGCCCATGGATAGTGCGATACTTAATTCATGGATAGCTGATGCTAATAATGGTATACATTATTTACCTGTTAAGCGGATGAAAAAATTGAACCCCGGCGATACGGCAATGGTATCAGCCAAAGTATCTAGTAACGGTTACCAGGGCAGCAATAGCATATGGATGGAAGCCAATCCGCAATATTTACCTCAAACCCGCCCTGAGCAGTACCATTTCAACAACATAGCCAAAATGAATTTCATTGCAATTGGCGACAAGATAAATCCCTTGCTCGATGTAACGTTTGACGGTATTCACATCCTGAATAACGATATCGTTTCTCCGCACCCTAACATACTTATTACCTTAATGGACGAGAATAAGTACCTGGCTCTGGATTATAGCGATACCAGTAAAATAACTATATATATTCGTAATACAAATAGCAATGTCGCGCAGCGGGTATATATTTCTAACAATCCTCAAATAGTTTTTACACCGGGCACACTTTCTAATAATAAATGCAAAGTGCTTTATACCCCAACCTTAGTTGATGGTACATATGAACTAACAGTGCAAGGAGCAGACAGGTCAGGCAATCTTTCAGGATCGAATGTATTTAAAATAGATTTTGATGTGATCAATAAGTCGATGCTCAGCAATATTGTGAACTATCCTAACCCGTTTTCTACGGCTACTCATTTTGTGTTTACACTTACAGGTGACCAGATACCTACCTATTTCAAAATACAGATAATGACCATAACAGGTAAAATAGTAAGGGAAATAACCGAGACTGAAATAGGCCCGCTGCATATTGGTACGAATATTACCCAGTATGCCTGGGATGGCACCGACCAGTTTGGCGACAGGCTTGCCAACGGAATTTATCTATACCATGTAACTGCTTCCATTAATGGCCAAAGCATAGACCATTATGGTACTGATGCTGATCAGTATTTTACAAAGGGCTGGGGTAAAATGTATTTGATGCGATAAGATTTAATGTGTTAATATTGAATACCCAATGTTGAAATATAATGCACAAGAAACTAAATATTTTGGAAGAATTGTTCAACACTTCAGCATTCATTATTGGATATTGGAAATTAAATAGGGATTATGCCGAAAGAGAAAGAAGAAAAAGAGATTAATGTTAGGAACCGTAAAGCCTCATTTGAATATGCCCTGCTTGATAAATATATAGCAGGCCTTCAGTTAAAGGGTACTGAAATAAAATCTATCAGGGATGGCAAGGCAGCTATTAATGATGCCTTTTGTTATTTGGAAAAAGGAGAATTATGGGTAAAGGGGCTTCATATTGCTGAGTATAGCAAAGCTGCATTTTATAACCACGAACCGGTTAGGACCAGGAAGCTATTACTTCATAAGAAAGAACTGCGTAAGATATCCAACTCATTTACTGAAGGAATGGCTATTGTTCCATTGCGCCTGTTTGTGAATGACCGTGGCTGGGCAAAGCTTGAAATATCTTTAGCTAAGGGTAAAAAGACTTACGATAAGAGAGAATCAATAAAGAGAAGGGAACTGGAAAGGAACCTGGGCAGGAAGATAAAATAAAGTTATAAGTTTAGATATCTTTCACTGCTTGTGAGAGATCATAAAAAAACCGCCCCGATTACTCAGGGCGGTTTTTTATTTAAGAATTAACGTATCTACTAAAAGTGGAAGTTAATATAAAGGTTGCCTGTTGGATCACCCCAAATAGAGTTGATACCAGTGTCTACACCAAAAAAACTATTACCACCTGTTTTGGTAGTAACAGATTGGTCGGCAGTACCGTTCCATCCTTCTTGTGTCATTGAG
>DATHOD010000170.1:0-15878 GCA_035485295.1 Bacteroidia bacterium | reverse complement strand
AAAAGCCCATACCCGATTCATATGCTTGCCCAGGTGTCGATATAAAAGTAACGGCACTTGCTTGAGTAGCAATGATAGATAGGCCAATTATCCACCATTTTTTTTCATCGCCGCCACGCAGGTATCCCTTCATGCTTTTTTGTCCACGTGTTTTTAAGGCGCCATAAACAATAATAAAGCCAAGTGTTCCAAGAAGGACTATAACATCTAGTAGGTGCATAAGGCAAACTTACAAAAAGAACAGAACGCTTTTGTAGCCTTTATAATATGAAGCAGTATACTATTTTATAAGCTGGAAGAAACCATCCAGTTTTTTTCCGTTTGCAAGATCAAGGGTGTAATAATAAACTCCATCGCTACAAGTACTGCCGTTCCAATTGTTCTGGTAGTTACTGCTTTGGTATGTTACAACTCCCCATCGGTCAAATATCTTAAGTTGTGAATCCGGATGGTACTCTAATCCTTTAATATAGAATACATCATTTTTGCCATCTCCATTCGGAGTTACGACATTTGGCACGGAAACGTTTATGTCAATAACTAACAATGTAACAGAGTCGGTTTTTTCGCAACCTTCACTATTGGTAATAGCAACATAATATGTAGTAGTTGTAGTTGGTGTCGCAGTTGGCGTAGGGCAATTGGTGCAGCTAAGTCCCGTTGAGGGATACCACGTATAGGTGCTGCCCCCAGTTGCAGTAAGCACCTGGCTATTGCCAGCATCCAGCGTGTCAATGCCGCTTGGACTAATTGCTGTTGCAGGTATAGGATTAATAGTTGCGGTCATAGTTGTGGTATCACTAGTACAGCCCCCGGATGATGCTATAGCTGTAAAAACAATTTTTTCTGCATTACTTCCAGTATCATTAATAGTAGCATTTATTGATGTTCCTGTGCCCGATGACCCATTTGAGCCTGTCCATGCAATGCTGGTACTGGCACTACACGGTGCAATACTAAAGGATATTGGTGTGCCGCTGCAAACCTCCATGGAATCAGGGCTCGATGTTATTTGAGGTGCAGGATTAATGATTAATTTTTGTTTGGTAAAACTATTTACAGCCGTATCGCCACAAGCATCAATAATTATAGGTACAGGCACCATTAATGTATCAGTTTTTCCACAATAAGTGGGGCAGCCCGGAATATTTAAGGTGACATTTGCCGTGGCTAAGCTCACACAACTTCCATATGTTCCAAAAGTATCTTTACCAGTTAGCCAAGGATGGCTTAATACATATGGCGGCACCCCGTATTCCGCAGTAACCTTCATTTTTACCTGACATTGATTGGAACATACTTTCGATGATGTCAGGCTGAACTTATAAGCTGTATCTGTACTTCCTTGTATGTATGCTTCGAAAACAGTAGGAGTTGCACTGTAATAAAGATAATCGGTGTCGCAACCACTGCCGGCGCTATCTCTTGCCATTTCTTGCGTTAGCCAAAAACTCTGGTCACTACATGAAGGCGGATAGCAACAGGTAATTGGGTTGTGAAAGTCGTAGGAACCAATAGGCAGATCTGTGTAAACGGCTCCGGTGGCAGGGTTGTGCAATGTTATCGATTTCCCGCAACTGGTCTTCATAATTACATAGCCATGACTAGTCCAATAAGTTGGCGTTACTGCAAAGTTGCTTTGGAAACTGGTACTAATATAGAATTGTGTAATGGTTATGCCTCCTGGAATTGTTACCTGTATACTATCTCCTGTATAATAATTAGGAAGAAGGCAAAAAGGGATATTGCCTCCTAACCAGAAAGACTGGGGTCCGCTAACCATTGGGTCAACTGTTATAGGGTACACAGCTGTTTTAAGCCATTCGTCCGGAACGATAGTTTTAAGAATATGTTTACCATTTTCGCTTACAAGTTGATAATACCCTATGCAGAAGCTTCCTTTGGCATCATAGCAAACAGGGGCATTGAACTTTGAAAGCACTTTACCATCTTCCGATTTAAGAATGTAATTACCACGCCAGTAGCCATTAATATCTCTTCCCATGCTATTGTCGGTTGTAAAAGTACAACCAGTAGGATATTTTACTTCTTCCGATATGGTTATCTCTTTTCCAACCGGCTTGTTTATTATGTAATCTGTTTCAAGCCCATTCACCTTAGAATAGATTTTTTTCTGAATATCCGAGCCAAGGGTAAATGTGATCTGTTTTTCAGAAACTGAGGCAATGCCAATCTTATATTTTAATCCGTTTATACTGTTTTCTATATTATATAATATCTCATTTCCGTTCCCTAAGCTAATAGCAGAACTGCCATCTTTATTAATGCGACATGAATTTTGCTGTTTGTCTGCAACCCAGCCTTGTGAGCCAGGCTTTAACTCTGTTTTAATAGGCACCAGTTTGCCCTGCGGGTTATAGTAGTTTATGGCGACAGAGCTGTTTCGCACAAGAACTTGCTTGTCTTTTGTTATATAATATGAGCTGAATACTGTACGCTTTGATTCAACCTCTTTTGCAGAGCGTACAATCGAGTCGAGTGCCGCTTTTCCGCAGCCTTTTTGCACCTCATCAGAATACATGTCATTAATCAATGGGCTATGCTCCTGAGCTTTAATTGGGGTGGTGGTGAAAGATAGGGTGATAACTATAGCACCTGTCACTAGTAAAGGGTTCTTTTTCATCATTATTGGGTAAGAAAACATTGAAAAATGTTACGCGAAAGTATACCGCAACTATATGTATAAGTAACTATTTTATTCCTATCATCCCATTTCTGATTAAATGGGTGATGCCATAAATAGGACTTAATCCTAATAAGTTAACTGAATATATTACTAGTAAAATAAAACAGCAATATAAGCACCACAAGCCATACCGCAAGTGTTATATAGTAAGGCTTCCAATCCTTGTCAGCAGTACTATTTTTCACTTTTACCCAGTTCAATAAGGTTCACAAATAAGCGGTATGCACCGGTTACACCAGCTGGCAGTTCACGGAAAAAGGAAAGGCCAGTATACGTAAAATGTCCCTTACCGTAGGTTGAGATTAACAATGAACCATCTACAGGCTTTTCGCCACTGTCAGCCATTTCGAGTATAGGAACATAATTCACTGTATCCCATTTATCTGGATAATATAAGCCGCGTTCCTGCACCCATCCATCAAAATCAGCATCGGTAATTTTGTTCGGTGAGATTAATGCAGGGTTATTCTTTGCAAGGAAAATTACTTTAGAGTCCTCCTCCGTAGTACGTGTGTTTGAAGGGTGTAAAGGGTATGGGCCAATTTTATCGGTAACCAAGTCAAAGTTTTTATTGTACTGAACAATATAATTGCCGCCATTCTTAACGTACTCCATCAACCTGTCATTATTATACTTCAATTCATTTACAGTGTTGTATGCTCTAATACCTGAAATAATAACTTCATACTTTTTTAAGTCGATTGTAGCGAGTTTATCTGCTGGTATAATTTCTACTTTATAGCCTAATTGTTTTAAAAGATCAGGTACATCATCACCTGCACCTACAATATATCCTATAAATTTATTAGTAGTTACCACATTCATATGTGCCACTTTCACATCGCTTTTAGGAAGTAACAATTGGCGCGGGATATGGTCGTATGAAATAACTTCGGAAGAACGGTTATAAGTATGTCCATTCATTTCGGCTTCTATATTTATATCTGCTGTTTCATATTGCTTAGGTGGTGTCACACTAAATGTGAGTAATTGTTCATCACCTCCGCCTTTTACATCAGCGTCAATAAAGGCAGGAGATATGGTCCAACCGGCAGGGGCATTCACTTTTATACGGGCCTTGCCTTTTGAAAATGATTTCACTTTTACAGTTAATTCTTTTGCTTGTATTGTTGAATTACCAAACACCAAAAGTTTGCTTTCCGGATTTATAATTATCGGCGGTACAATTCGTGCAAGCGAATAAATATCAGCTTTTACCGGATCAGTTACTTTGTTGTATACAGGCAGATCACATTCAAAAGTAGCATCGGTTCCACCTGAACTAATGGTATATGATACATGTACAATTACTTGCTGCGGATTTTGTGGCAGTCCACGTAATAATTGATTTTGCACTTTATACATTCCAACACCCGGAGTTTCTTCTAACCAATATGGCCCACTGAAATGCGTGGTGTCGGGCAATACTGTGGCAAGATTTAAAGTGTTTACCTCATTAGGTTTTAATGCGGATTCGCTCTTGAATTTTCCAAGTTCTCTGCCATTAACTATGAGGGATGCGTTATTAACTTTTACATCTGCATTGTTTTGTACTATCAAGCCATAAGTAATATGTATACTGTCTCCTACTGGAAGGAATTCTTTGTTACTGGTAGCCTCGGCATATACCCCTGCACATTGCAATATTATTTCTTCTAACTGTTTTAATTTGTCTGCCACAAGATAATTACTACTCATTGGTTCTAGCTTATGATGGAGCAATATCATAGCATTAAGGGACTTCTCAGGATGCTGAATATCAAATGTGCTTATGATGTTTTCAATTTGTTGAGAGATAGCTTCTCCACCCTTAATACGTGTCCAACTATCGTTCACGCTATTAAAAATATTTCTGTTTTCAGGTTTTATTCCTTGTAAATAGGAAAAATATTCTGTTCTGTCTCCCCGGTCGGGTGATGAGCCATTGCCCTGGCTTTTGTGCATACTTTCAGCTTCAGCTGCCAGTTCGTTTACTGATTTGCCAAGCAGTGGAATGTATATGCCTACTGGGGTTGAATATAATCCTGCAGTGTCAAATTTTTTATCGCGGAAGAACCAATATGAGGTGTTCCAAAACATACTCAGTGTTTTCCATGTACTTACGTATTGCAATTGTTCTGGATATTTTGTTGAATCGGCAGCATCGTTAAATGCTTCCATTGCTAATATAGCCGATGCCTGATGATGGCCGTGTGTTTTGGTATATGTAGGGGAGAAGCGTGTAATAATAATATCGGGTTTATATTTCCGAATTGCCCAAACAATATCGCCCAGAACATCAATTCTGTTCCAAATATGAAATGTTTCATCGGCTGTTTTTGAAAAGCCAAAATCATTGGCCCTGCTGAATAGTTGCTCGCCACCGTCAACCGAGCGCGCCATTAAGAGTTCCTGTGTTCGTATAATGCCTAATTCTTCACGTACTTCAGGGCCGATAAGATCTTGTCCGCCATCGCCACGTGTAAGTGACAAGTAGGTGGTTTCGTATCCTTTTACATTTACCAGGTACGATATCAGTTCTACATTCTCATCATCTGGATGAGCAGCAATATATAATACACGCCCAACATGCTTCATCTTATTTAACTCATGCAAAATACGCGCTGAGTTCCAATTCTTTTCAGGCGCCTTTTGTGCACCAGCAAAGAAAATGCCGGTTACCATTAAAGCAGCAACCGGCAATACTTTCCATATTTTTTGCATACGGATATTTATTTTTTAGTGGCACCGCCCAAGTCGGTGATCATCTTTTCAATCTTATCTTTGAATTCATCGTAGAAACCGCTCTTATCTGAAGCACCCATTTTCTTAGAGTCTTCAGCATATTTCAACGCTTCTTTCTTGTCTCCTTTAGCATCTAAAACACGTGCCAATACATAACGGCTGTAGAAATGGTCGCCGCTGAGAGTTAAAGCTGCTTGCGCCCATACTAATGCCTTATTAAGGTCTAGCTTATTGTCAACATAGTAGTTTGCGGCATTAGCAAGTGTGCTCCAGGTATTGTCAACGCCTTTTTGAGTCATAGCTATGGTAGCTGCCTGCACATCGAAACTAACCTTTACTTTTTCCCATTGCAAGGTTACGTGGCATGTACTGTCGCTGGCTGCATCAAGGTAAAAGGACATTCTTTCTTTAAAATCGCTCATCATTGGCTTTACTGTCAATCTTACAACATCGGCAGATTTATGGTAGTCAAATGATCCCCATTGGTCAGCTTCTGAATTAATTATAATGGTCCACATATCCTTACCGGGTATAGTAAACATGGCGTATTTACCTGCTTTTACTTTTGTTCCGCCAATCATAACTCCGGTACTGAAGTTAATTGTAGTCGCTTCATTAGCACCGGTGCGCCAAACTGAATCGTATGGTACAAGATTGCCCCAAACTTGACGGCCTTTTACACCAGGTGAATGGTACTCGATAGATATTTTAGTTATGCCAAAGGTTTGGCTTACACTAGCTGCAGGGCTTGCTGCAGGAAGTGTAGGTGCCTGTGCGAATGAATATGCTGTTGCTAAAGCCAATACAGCAGTACAGAATAATGAGTTTAACTTTTTCATATAAGGGAAAGAATTAATTGAGGTTTATATATGAGTCAAAGGTATATATAAATGTGAATTGGGAAAATAGCAAGCTATATGCAAAACTGGCTAATTCAAAACCACCAAAATGGTATGCTTAGCTTAAATGGACGCAAAAGAAAAACCCGCCTTTGGGCGGGTATCTTAAGTGGTAATTTAAAGTGGCGGGAGTTGTTATCTTTAATGCTGATACAAATGTAAATCAAGCTAATCCTATAAAAAAGGCATAATTAGCACAGGGTAGGTTTGGTTGATTGAAATGGGGGTTTCGTTGAGTATTCTACAAAACAGCTGATTTTAAAATCATAATTTCTATATATGTAGTTGATAGTCAATTGTTTGATACAAAAACCCCTGCAAATTACTCTGCAAGGGCCTTGTTTTAAGTGGTGGGAATTAATTTAATCGGAAACAAATGTAAGTTAGGCTGAGGTCTTAAAAAAGGGACTTTTAGTCCAGCACAGGTTTGGTTGATTGAAATAGGTGATTCATTGAGTGAATTACTATTTACCCAAGGTAAATCCCTAATATAATTAGAAGAAATGCAAAGGCTTTAGTTGATAGAAAGCAACGCTAATAGTGCTTTCTTCTTATCTCTTGATACCTCAATAGAAGAACCATCACACATTACAACAAAGCCACCTTCACCTTTAATATACTTTTCAATGTAAGAAAGATTTACAAGATGGGCGCTATGTACCCTGAAGAAACCATATTCTGAAAGAAGCTCCTCAAAATCTTTTAATGTTTTTGATGCGGTCAATTGTTTCCCGTCTTTAAGGAATATATGTGCATAATTTGAATCAGCCTTAAGTTTTACAATCTTATCTATTTCAACAAAAATAATTCCGTCAGAATTTCTGATGGCTAATTTTTTTGGCTTACCCTCTGCCGTAATACTTTCAATATATTGTTGTTGGGCCTTAAGTATAGTGGCTGCTTTGGCAGAATTATAATTTTCTACTCTCGCAATAGCTTCCGACAGTTCGTTTTTTTCAATGGGTTTTAATAAATAATCGAGTGCACCCAGTTTTATTGCCTCAATGGCAAACTTATCGTAAGCAGTAGTAAAAATAACCGGTGAACTTATTTGTGTTTTTTTAAAGATTTTAAAGCTAGGGCCATCTGACAGTTCTATATCCATTAGAATAAGATCGGGTGCCGGATTTTCTTCCAGCCACTTAATTGATGATTCTATACTATCACAAATAGCGGGAACAACAATTTCAGGATTTATAGTTGCCAAAAGCTTTTTTACTCTGTTTGCTGCAGGTGTTTCATCCTCAATGATGAGTATTTTCATGATCTTCAGGCTTTATTAGAGGCAATTCTACTGAAAAATATTCAGGTGCGCTTTCAATTGTTATTTTTTTATTGGTTAGTAACCTATATAACTCGTTTATACCATTTAGCCCTAATCCGTTTGATGTTGAGCGGGTATCTTTTTTGCGCAATTGATTTTTGATTAAAATTGAATCATGCGATGTTGTCATTATTTCAACTTGTAATGGTTTATCAGAAGAAATAATATTATGTTTTGTGATATTTTCTATGAGCAATTGCATTGAATGGATGGGCAGAAGATATTCGGCATAACGTTTATCTATATTCCATATTATTTTAAGATTATCAGAAAAACGTATTTGCAACATGAAAACATATCTTTCAACCTGCTTTATTTCGGTTTCCAAAGGCACAAATTGCATACTTCCATGCTGAAATGAGTATCGATAGAAACGTGAAAGTTCGTTAACGAATTTAGGTGCATTATCTGATTTGTCTTCAACAAGATCGGTTAGTGTATTAAGGCTATTGAACAGGAAATGTGGATCCATTTGTGCCCTTAATACTCTTAACTCCATATTTGTAATTTGCTTATTAGCTTCGGTTTTAAGTTTCTCTCTTTTTTCAATTACTTTAATACGCCAGTAAACAAAGCCAATTACAAGCGAAATACCCAATATACGCGCCCACCATGTCGCCCAAAAAGGTGGATTGATTATAAAATTAATGCTGGCGGGAGTTGGATTCCATAAGCCGTCATTATTCATGGCATTTACCAGAAATGTGTATTTCCCCGATGGCATTTTAGGATATTGAACACTAGTGTATTTAGTGTATATCCACCCTGTATCAATACCTTCCATTTTATAGCGGTATTGAGTATTGCCCGCTTCCTGGTATGTGAGCCCAACATAACTAAGTGCTATATAATTTTCATCGTAATGCAAATTCAACGAGTTATTTGAAACTGGTACGTTCTTGCTATTTATTTTAATAGAAGTTATATAAACAGGAGGTGGAATTTTATTTGAAGCTACCTTATCCGTGTTAAAATAAACTAAACCAGTACTTGTACCAACGTATAATATATTACCAACACAAGTCAGGTAGTTAATTTCACTTATTTCAGATAAGGAAATATTCCTAATTGAATCAATATGGCAAATGCCACGTGAATCGGTATGGTTAATTATATATGAAAGACCCTTTACAGTAGCTACCCATATATTTCCTTTGTTATCAGGTGCTATACGCAAGCAAAAATCACTCAGCAATCCGTTTTGTGTAGTAATGGTGCTGAAGTTATCCCCGTTCTTCAGTATTAAACCTTTAGAAGGTATTGCCATCCACAAATTTCCATGCGATGATTTTTCTATATCAATAATTCTATTTTTTAGGATCGGGTATTTATTGCCATAATAAGTAAGTTTATCATTATCCAGTTCCCAAAGCCCGTTAAAAGTGGAAATCCATGTTCTCCCTTGATTATCTATGCAGGTTGCTGTAACCGCAGAATTCATGGCTATATCTTTTTCATGCACCAGGGAATCCTTTTCAAATCTGCATAAAAGCATGTGGCTTCTAAGATTAATCCAAATACTTCCGTTTTTACAATCCAGTTCACTGCCTATACCACTTGTATTTATGTGTATTTCTTTGGTAAGATTAGAATTCTTATATATATATAATCCTCTGCTAGTGCATATCCATAAGGAATTATCGGGGTGAAATAAAATTCCAGTTATAGAAAACTCAGGTGCTGTATGAGGTATGCAAGTGGAAGTTAATGAGTCGTTATATAGCTTTGCTATTACACTACTACTGGGAGATGATATCCAGAGCGCACTATCTGGTGCAACTGTTATGGTGTTTATTTTGTTCCAGGGTAACCCGGTCTCTTTATCAAGCTTACTTATGTTCAAATTATTTAAATAATAAACTCCGTTATCACCACTAGTGAACCACATACCTCCTTCAGTATCTTCAAATATTGAAGTAATATGTTTATCTTGTAAATAGGAGAGTAACGGCAATTGAATAAACTTGCCTTTACAATAGAGCATAGGTGGGCCTTCGGCAAGTGTAATCCAAACATTACCACGTTTATCGGGGCTAAGATTGATAATACTATGGTTATAGGTATGAGAAAAGACTATACTACCCCTATTAAGTATAATAAGTACCGACCCCAGCGATATCATTATTTCTCCATTATTCATTTCAATTCCTTGGGAATGTATGGTGTTGCCGGTTGCTAATTCATTTGGTGGCCATGTAAATTCTTTATTTAATAATATATCACCTTTACTAATTCTGTAAAGGCAAAAATGTATCAATGAGTCATTTCTTTGAGAAGAGGCTGAAATGTCGGCCCTTGAAGTAATTCCGGCTAAAGCAAATGCTGTATTATTCAGGCATACAAAATTTGTTGCTGTACCAGATATGGGAGTTGTAATCGTATATGCTTTATTAATAGCAATTTTTACCATTCCAGGGTACCCGTGTGAACATAGATAAATATTATCTGAACTATCCACATATAAAGAAGTTATAAGTGAATTACCAAAGAGCCGGGCAAGGCTATCATTTTTTTTGAATTGAAAAATAGAGTCATGGTAATAATAACATACCTTGTTAGTAGACCTGAACCATATCCTTCCTTTGTAATCTTCTTTGCTTTCAAAAACCATATTATCTGCAAGGCCTTCATTGGTTGTAAATGTTTTGAATTCATAACCATCATACCTACAGACCCCCTTCTCTGTGCTGAACCACATATATCCTTTAGAGTCTTGCATAACATTGTAAACCTCTAGGCTTGGTAATCCATCTTTTGTAGTGTAGTTTCTATATAGGGAAGATTGAGCAACCGCTGTATGAATACCAAAAATGTGTAGCAATACTGCAAGGCAGAAAAAGTAGAATAATTGGGTTTTCTTCTTCACGGTAAGTAATGGCTGCTAATATTTAGCTGTAAAGATGGCAAATTTGTTTAATGAAGCGAAGACGTTATAAGTATACTCTTTATGTATCTTTGGCGTTAGATATTCTCAGGCAAAATGATAAAAGGCAGCATTTTAATTATTGACGATGAGGAAAAAATACTCTCTCTCTTATCCCGTATTATTGGATTAGAGGGGTACACTGTTTCTGAAGCTCATACTGCAAAGGATGGATTAAAAAAATTAGAGAAGGAGGATATTCAAGTAGTAATAACTGACGTGAAGCTGCCTGATGCCACTGGCATTGAACTTACGGGGAAGATAAAATCCCTTTATCCACATATAGAACTGATTGTGCTTACTGCATACGGTACTATTGCTGATGGAGTAAAAGCTATTAAAAACGGAGCTTTTGATTATATAACCAAAGGTAACGACAATGATAAAATAATTCCCTTGCTTGCAAGGGCTATGGATAAGGCTTTATTGCAAAAAAGAGTGCAGCAATTAGAAAAAAAAATATCAAAAAAATATTCTTTTGACAGCATAATAGGTGAATCAACTCAAATTCGTAATGCGGTTGAAATGGCAAAGAAAGTAGCCGGAACTGATGCAACTGTATTAATAACAGGCGAAACAGGAACAGGTAAAGAAGTATTTGCGCAAGCGATACATTATACCGGTAAAAGACATAATAGGAATTTCGTGGCTGTAAATTGTTCCGCATTTAGTAAGGATATTTTGGAAAGTGAATTGTTCGGCCATAGAGCAGGTGCGTATACAGGTGCCACAAAGGATACTAAAGGGCTTTTTGAAGAGGCTGATGGAGGCACAATCTTTCTAGATGAGATAGGAGAGATGAGCATAGAACTTCAGTCTAAATTGCTGCGTGTACTTGAAACAAATGAGTTTATAAAGGTGGGTGATAGTAAAACTACCAAAGTAGATGTAAGGGTAATTGCGGCAACTAATCGAGACTTGCAGAAAGAGACAGACAGGGAGCATTTTCGCTCCGACCTTTTTTATCGGCTGGCGGTCTTCCAGGTTGCATTGCCGGCATTGCGGGAAAGAACTAAGGACATAAAACCTTTGGCTGAACACTTTTTGCAATTGTTTGCCGGTAAGGTTAATAAGCCTGTCCCCAAAATGACAAAGGAATTTGTGGAAAAATTGATAAGTTACCCATGGAAAGGTAATATAAGGGAGTTAAAGAATATTATGGAGAGAACTGTTATTCTTTCAGATAAAATGGAATTGACAGTTGATGAGTTGCCATTTGAAATAAAGAGCAGTAATGGAGATGGGTTGAAGAGTTCTGCTTATTCATTAACAGAGGTAGAGAAGCAACACATAAAGAAAGTATTAGAACATACGAAAGGTAATAAAACCGAAGCTGCTCGCCTTATGGGAATTGGTTTAACAACATTGTACCGCAAGCTTGAAGAATACAAATTATCATGAACAGTAATTTGAAATATAAAAGAGTATTAAGAGCATTAATTGAAGTTGGGTTTATTGTTTTCCTCTTTTATTCCAATTTATTAATGGGTGAATATACTAGCACTAACAGTAAGGAAGGAAAGACATTATTCACGGCACTTAGTAATATAATTACCCTAAAAAATTTCTTTATTGCAATTACTTCGGGTCTTGTTGGATATGGAGTCTTTGAGTTCCTAAGAAAGAAACTGTAAAGCATCTCACCTCAAAATGAAAAGAAGCCTTCCAAAATGGAAGGCTTTTTATTTATATGAATGTGATCCTTCAAAATTAAAGCGTTGGTAATCAGCTATTTGTGGCGCATGTCAATTTATGGCATGGAGTTTGTTTAGTTATGTTAGAAAGAATGAATTCTATTATTAAATAAGTGATAGAAATCATTAAGAAATATGAGCAAAAACATAAGTAAAAGGACCTTGTGACAGCAACTTTGTAACATGAAAAGTAACATGAAAAACATCAGTATTCTATTTATAGCCTTATTAATAATTAGCAGGTTGGGTTTTGCTCAAACTACACCAAGGACTATATTATACAGTGGGATTTATAAAACAGCTCAGGATTTTAAAGATGGTAAGCTTTCCTTTCCAATGAATTGCGATTCTGCATCCGGCAGGATGAAACTCCATCATTTTGTTTCAGGGAAATATGTAAGCATAACGAAGAATAAAATAAACTATAAGTTAAGTAAAGACAGCATTTTTGGTTATCGCAATTGCAAAGGCCAGGACTATAGGTTTTTCGAAAACCATAGCTACGAATATCAAATAGCAGAAGCTAAAAGCATTGTAATTTATTTAGCCCTGCTTGCAGACCCCACATATACAGGAAAAGGTATTAAACTGGCGCCAACATATTTCTTCAGCAAAACGCTTAACTCGGATATTATGCCGCTTACCATGAGCAATCTTAAGTTGGCATTTGCAGGCAATACCAAATTCTGCAATATGCTTGATGGTGAAATTAAGTCAGATAAGGACCTTTCAGTATATGATGAGACTTATAAAATGTATAGAATCAACTACCTGTTATCTCAATCAATTTAACAGGTGTAAATGGAAATGAAAAACAACGTAAAGAAGAGTGAGATAAAGAAAATGCTGCAGGAGGCTATTGTATGGGTAGCAATATTTTCATTGGTGTATGTTGTATATATGAAATTTAAAATTCTCTTTCAGTAATAAATTAAATGCTATGATGACGCTTGTTCTTTTTCTCGGATGTATTGTGGGTATGTGGATTCTATTTAAATCAATCGACTTTTTCGAAAACATATAAAATTATGACAGCACTATTTATCGTTTGTATAGCAGTTTTCTGCTATCTGGTTTACGCACTAATTAAACCGGAAAAATTTTAGAGAACAAAACTCATTTATATCATTCATGTTATGAATACAGAAATTACGGGCATTATTGTTACATATGGCATTACTTTACTATTGGCAATTCCTTTAGGAAGGTATATAGCCAAGGTGTTTTCAGGTGAAAAGGTATGGACAGATTTTCTTAAGCCTTTAGAAAAACTAATTTTCCGCTTATCAGGTATTGATCCTACTGAAGAAATGTCCTGGAAAGGGCATATGAAGGCAATGCTTACTATAAGTTTGTTGTGGCTTATATATGCTTTTTTTGCCCTTATTTTCCAGGACAAGTTACCGTTAAATCCTGATCATAATCCTGGACAAACACCTGATTTGGCGTTCAATACCGCAATTAGCTTTTTGGTTAACTGTAACCTGCAAGATTATAGTGGTGAAACCGGTGTGACTTATTTTACCCAGCTATTTGTTTTAATGTTCTTCCATTTTATGAGCGCTGCTACTGCTATTGCAGCCATGATGGTTGTATGCAAAGGTATGAAGGAAAAGAGCGTAAAAGCACTTGGCAATTTTTGGGATTTTTTCGTAAAAAGTATTACCCGCTTTCTTTTGCTGGGTTCAATACTTGTTGCAATAATATTAGTATTTAATGGAACACCGGCTAGTTATAAAGGCGCAGATACAGTTATAACTATGCAGGGTGATACCACACACGTATCGCGCGGCCCTGCAGCAGCAATGATAGCTATCAAGCATCTGGGTACAAATGGTGGTGGATGGTTTGGTGCTAATTCAGCGCATCCTTTTGAATGCCCTAATTACCTTACCTATCTGCTGGAAATGATAGCCCAGGTTGTTATTCCTATCGCATTAATTTTTGCTCTGGGCTTCTATCTAAAGAAGAAAAAGTTTGCTTACATAATATTTGGAGTAATGACTATAGGAATGTTTATGTTCCTTATTCCAACCTTGCAAGCAGAAATAGAAGGTAACCCTGCTATTGTTCATATGGGTATAAATCCAACGAATACGGCTATGGAAGGTAAAGAAGTACGCTTTGGAGTACCTGCAACAGCTTATTGGAGTACAGTAACCACAATAATTTCAACAGGTTCTGCAAATGGTGCTCACGATAGTTATATGCCTATGACAACAGGTATGCAGCTTATGGCAATGATGGTAAACTGCTTTTATGGTGGTTGTGGAGCGGGCTTTCTTAATTACTACATATTTATAATTATAGCTGTGTTTATCTCAGGGCTTATGGTAGGACGCACCCCTGAATTTATGGGGCACAAGGTGGAA
Source organism: Bacteroidia bacterium (assembly GCA_035485295.1). Classification (GTDB taxonomy): domain Bacteria; phylum Bacteroidota; class Bacteroidia; order JABEUT01; family JABEUT01; genus JABEUT01. The sequence continues at coordinate 1,235 of DATHOD010000170.1, read as the reverse complement.
GCTAAAGAAATGAAGATAGCATCTATTGCAGCCTTATTGCACCCATTCCTAATACTTTCATTTACAGCATTAGCATCTTATGTGTTGGTGTATCATCCTGATATCCATTGGGCTTTTCAACCAAAAAACTGGTTGAGTAACCCTGGATATCATGGATTCTCAGAAATGCTTTACCAGAATACGTCTGCGGCTGCCAACAATGGTTCAGCCATGGGTGGCTTAACGGGTAATAATATTTTTTGGAATGTAACAACAGGGGTTATCCTCTTGTTCTCAAGGTTCATTCCTATAATAGGGCCTGTTGCAATTGCCGGTATAATGGCCCAAAAGAAATATATACCGGAATCTGCAGGTACATTAAAAACTGATACAGGCACATTTGGATTAATGACATGGGCTGTAATTATAATTATTGCAGCACTGGCTTTCTTCCCTGCGTTGGCACTTGGCCCATTTGCAGAATTATTCAGCATGAAATAAAGACACATATAATATTTGAATTATGACTAAAAGACAAAGAACGACATCACTTTTCCAAAAGGACCTTGTAAATAAGGCATTGGTACAGTCGTTTGTTAAACTCAACCCCAGGATATTGATGCATAACCCTGTAATGTTTACAGTGGAGATAGGTACTATTGTAATGGCCATAGTTACTGCTAATATTCTTGCTACTCATGATAAATCTCAGGGCACATTCCTGTATAACCTTATCATAACAATCATACTGTTGCTTACTGTGCTATTTGCAAATTTTGCTGAGGCATTGGCTGAAGCTCGTGGTAAGGCACAGGCTGATTCACTTCGCAAAACAAGAGAAGAAACCCCGGCGAAGAAGGTGTTGCCTGTGGGCGAAATGTATGTTGGAGAGATACAGGTTGTAAACTCCTCAAGTCTTGAAAAAGGTGATGTGTTTGTCTGTGAGGCAGGCGATATTATTCCTATGGATGGCGAAATTATAGAAGGACTTGCATCAATTGATGAAAGTGCTATTACCGGTGAAAGCGCACCTGTTATACGTGAGTCGGGTGGAGATAAGTCTTCAGTGACTGGTGGTACAAAAGTACTTTCTGATAAGATCAAGGTGAAAGTTACCGCAGAACCAGGTGAAAGCTTTCTCGATAAAATGATTGCATTGGTGGAAGGTGCATCAAGGCAAAAAACACCAAATGAAATTGCACTTACTATTTTATTGGCAGGGTTTACACTTGTGTTTATAATAGTGTGTGTTACAC
>DATHOD010000169.1:0-14686 GCA_035485295.1 Bacteroidia bacterium | reverse complement strand
TAATAGCAATCTAGCGGCAAATACTACTAACAATACTCAATCACAAGAGAACAATAATACTTCAGCCAACAACACACAGAATACTACCAATAACAATACTGTTGCTACTAATAATTCCACCAATACTCAAACACAGTCAAGCAATAACAATGCACAGAATACTCCTAATGATACGGTTGCGGCAAATAACACCACGCATCCAAGAACAATAAGCTCTGTCCAATACAATTCTAATATACAGTCAACGAACAGTGCGAATAATACTGTCGCCACAACAACCAACAACAATGTACCTAACAACACAACCATATCTATTACAGAAGATATATTCCAGGAATCTTCAAGTTCACCATATTCTGAACAACACCCTATACCTGTAAACCCCCCATTGCCTGAAGGATTAGTTTATAAAATACAGGTAGGCGCATTCAGGAACCCAATACCACAGGATCTGTTTAAGGGCATTCAGCCTATTATGGCTGAAACCACAGCACAAGGATTCAAACGTTACACAGTTGGTTTGTTTAAAGAATTTAATGGTGCACAGGGAGCACTTGCCAAGGTTAAAGGCTTAGGTTATAAAGATGCATTCATTGTTGCTTTCTATAATGGCAAACGCGTTCCTATCAATAGTGTGGGCACGCAGCAGATTGCCAGCAACAATAATACCGAGCCAAATAACAATGCTGTAAATACTAATAACTTGGCAAATAATACCAATCCTGTAAATAACAATAGTCAAACTCAAGCTAATAATACAGCGGTTGCCCCTTCCACTTCTGTTACCGATGTAAAAGGACTATTCTATACCGTACAGGTAGGCGCGGTTAAAGACCCGGTTCCGGCTTCAAAGCTTTATAATCTAAGCCCGCTATTCTCATACCGTGCTGCAAACGGATACCTGCGTTACAACTGCGGTATATACAGTACCATTCCTAAGGCCAATGCCGCAAAAGATGCCATTGTAGCCAAAACACCTATTAAAGATGCATTTGTGGTGGCTTATCTGAATGGCGAACGCGTGGGCTTAACACAGGCAAGCCAATCGGTTACTAATGGTTCGGCAACCATATCAAAAGATAATAACCTTGATGCATCACCTAACGGAGCAAATACAAATACTACTGTTCCTGTAAATAATACCCCAAGTAACAACACTCCGGTAAACAATACTCCGGCAAATAATACCCAAACCAATACCACACCGGTAAACAATTTGCCACCAGCTAATACTGCAATAGATACCAGCAAGGTTGTTTTCTCGGTTCAGGTAGGAGCATATTCAGGCGAGATACCTTTAGATGTGGCTAACAATATTTTAAAAATAGCCAGTCAGGGTATACATACTCATAAAGGTGACGATGGAATAGTCATTTACACAGTAGGTTCATACCCTGATTACACCAATGCCAGCCTGTTTAAGGATGAATTGGTGCAAGATGGATTCCCCGGCTGCTTTGTGGTAGCCTATTACCATGGCAAGAAAATATCATTGCAAGAAGCACAATCGTTAATGAACAAATAAGGCGAAGCATACAAATTGTTATATTTGCGCCCTATTTTAGAAAAATGTACCAAACAGAACAGGATACCGAGTTGTTGGAAAAGAGCCTTAAAAGCAAGGTTTATACCCTTATGCTCTATAATGACGATGTGAATACATTTGACCATGTAATAGAGTCGTTAAAGGAAATATGTGGGCACACACAAGAACAGGCCGAACAATGCACCTTATTGGTTCATTATAAAGGCAAGTGTGACGTAAAAAGAGGAAGCCTGAAGAGTCTTAAGCCTATGTTTGCAGCTTTGTGCGACAGAAGTCTTAGTGCAGCAATTGAAAAGTAAGTATGTCGGTAGAACTTTTAAAATTATATTCATCGGTAGACAGGATGCTAAAAATGAACCTGGAAGGGATAACCCATGCCGATAGCATTAAGCATATTGATAATACCAATAGCATTAACTGGATCGTTGGCCACATGGTAGTATCGAGAAATGGGGTATTGAATCTGATGGGATTACCACCTATTGCACCGGATAAGATAAAAGCGGTGTACGAACGCGGAAGTAAGATGATGACTGACATGAATAATGCTGAGAACCTTGATACACTAGTTAAGCTGTTTGATGAATCTCAGAAAAAGATTGTAGAAGGTGTGGCAAATGTGAAAGATGATCAGGTAAAAGAAAAATTAGTTTTTTTGGGGCTGCATGAAGGATATCATGCGGGGCAGGTAGCGACCATGCGCAAGCTTTTAGGAAAAGAAAGCGCAATAAAATAATAGTTGGTTCCGTAGCTTAACTGGATAGAGCATCTGACTACGGATCAGAAGGTTAGGGGTTCGAATCCCTTCGGGACCACAATAGAAAGGCTTTAATACATTGTATTACAGCCTTTCTTGATTCTATTCCTTTATTAATTTGCCCTCTGAAACCAGAGCTCCGGTTTTGGTAAGCACCCTATACAAATATATTCCTGAAGGATTATTACTCAAATCAATCTGAGTATTTGAGGTATTTAGATTTGATGTAGAAATATTCTCCCCAAGTATATTGTAAATCTGAACTACTGAAGAGTTATGAATATCTCGGGCTTGAATTGTAAATAAGCCATTGGATGGATTTGGGTAAATGCTAATCTGCTCATTATCATCCTCAATTTTTCTAATTACAGTGAGTAGTGGTAATGAGATATCGAAACAACCATTGTTGGTAGCCGCAAATATATTCGAATCGGTCACGGCAAGGGAAGTAACATTGGTATTTGCGGGCAGCCCGGAATTCATCGCCGTCCAACTGCCACCGTTATTGGTGGATAGATATACTCCATTACCATTGGTCCCCGCATAGATGTTTATGCCACTCACAGCAAAGGAAATAACATCAGCACCTGCAGGCAGTCCGGTATTCACCGCTGTCCAACTTCCACCGTTATTGGTGGAGAGGTACACTCCATAACCATAAGTTCCCGCAAAAATATTTGTACCGTTCACGGCAAGGGCAGAAACATTAGCACTTGCGGGCAGCCCTGTATTAACCGCCCCCCAACCACTAACGCTACTGGTGGCAAGATAAACTCCATAACCAAAAGTCCCCGCAAAGACATCCGAACCGCTCACAGCAAAGGAAGCAACATCGGTGTTTGACGGTAGACCTGTATTATACGTTGCCCAGGTTATACGGTTAGTGGAGAGATACAATCCATAATAAGCCCCTGCCAAAATATCCGAGCCATACATGGCAAGGACATTAAGATTAGAGCTTATTGGCCCTGAAGGCATTGCCTTCCACACGCTACCGTTACTAGCGGCGCTATACTCTCCATTACCCCCTGCAAAAACAGCCGCGCCGTATGTGGTAAGGGTAGTAACATCAGTCCATTCAGGCAAGCCATAATTTATCGAGGTCCAATTAGAACCGTTACCAGGTAAGCGATACACTCCATTGCCATACGTTCCAGCAAAAACATTTGTACCATTCACGGCAAGGGAATAAACATGAAGGCTTGAAGGAGGGGGTATCCCGGAATTTACCGATGTCCAACTGGTACCGTTATTAGTGGAAAGGTATACTCCACTCCCTGTCCCTGCAAAAATATTCGTATCACTCACCACAAGGGAATAAACATTAGTATCTGCCAGGCCGGAATTCACAGCCGACCAACTGCTACCGTTATTGATGGAGAGATATATTCCATTACTGGTCCCTGCAAAAATATTAGTGCCACTCATGGCAAGGGAATAAACAAATGTATTTGCTGGTAGCCCGGTATTCACCGCCAGCCAGCTGTTACCGCTATTGGGGGAGTAATATATTCCTATACTATAAATCATTGCTGCAAACATATTGGTACCGCTCACGGCAAAGGCAGTAACATATGAGCCTGAAGGCAGTGAAGCATTCACCGCCGTCCAACTGGTGCCGTTATTGTTGGATACATACGCACCACCGCCGCAAGTTCCCGCAAAAATATCCGTGCCGTTTATGGTAAGTGACTGAACATAAACGTCTCCTAAGCCGGTATTCACCGCTGTCCAACTTGCACCGTTATTGGTGGATAGATATACTCCGGCACCGTTAAACCCGGCAAAGATATTTGTACCGCTTATGGCAATGGCAGTAACAGGAATATATGTCGGCAGTCCGGAACTTTCCGACGTCCAAGTGCTACCGTTGTTGTTAGATAGATATACTCCATCAAAAGTTCCCACAAAGATATTCTTGCCGCTCACAGCAAAGGAATAAATACTAGTATCTGTCAGCCCGGTATTAACCGCTTTCCAACTATTACCGTTATTGGTAGAGAGATATACTCCACTACTATAGGTCCCCGCAAAAATATTCGTATCACTCGCAACTAGAGCAGTTACATCCAAGCCGGAGGGGCCGATTTGTTGCCATTGGGCAGATGCAGATATAGTAATGAACAACAATGTTATTAGCGTAATGGCAAATGATTTCAAAATACTGAAGTTTAATTCGGTTAATAATTGCAACTAAAAATATAAGTAAATTATGAAAAAAGAATGAAGGAATACAGAATACATTATATTCCATAAAGTTAAAGGCAAAACTTTATTTATTCGGTCTTCATACCAAAACCGATTTAGCATGGTTTAGATTGTGGGCTAAAAATTTGGAAAAGAGGAAAATGTTTCATACATTTGATATAACAAATAGTAACCCGAACACTATGAAAAAATATCTTCTTACCCTGGCAAGCTTCTCATTATTTTTTGGTCTCAATGCTTCAGCCCAAGATTGGCGAAGCATGATGAATGACCCTACAGTGAATGTTCATGACGTTCAGAAAGCATTTTATAAGTGGTATGCCACACAGCCTCAAAATAACAGTTCAGTTACTGATAAAGATGAGGAAGAAGAGAATGGAGCTTATACCCTATTTAAAAGATGGGAATGGTTCTATGTTCAGCGTACCTTCCCTACAGGTGACCGCCCAAACCCGGCGCAAATGGAAAAGGATTATAATACATTCCTTGCGAGCCAAAAAGCCAGCCATAAAAGCACAAAGGCTTCGTCTTCCTCTAATTGGTCTTACTTCGGCAGTATTGGCGATGCCAACCTGTCAGGTGTAGGAAGAGTAAATCATATAAGGTTTATGCCCGGTAATCCAAATACCATGTTCGCATGCTCGCCTTCTGGTGGTTTGTGGAAATCTACCAACGGAGGTACTACCTGGTCAACAAATACTGACCATCTTATTGACCTTGCAGTGGATGATATAGCAATCAACCCGCTTAACACTAACGTACAATACATTGGTATGGGTGATGGTGATGGCGGCTATGCAGGTTATACCCCAAGCACCGTTGGTGTATTTAGATCGAATGATGGAGGAGTTACCTGGAACCCTACAGGAATGTATTTAACATTGCCAACCAGCGGGCCTTCAGTTACTACTATACAACAATTACTCCTTAACCCGGTTGATACGGGTGTGATATTTGCGGCTACAACATCGGGCCTATTCTACTCTTCAAACGGAGGGAATTACTGGACAAGTGTTATAAAGGGGCACGATATACGCGATGTAGAATTTATGGCAAAACATACCGATGTGGTTTTTGCATCAGGCTTCGATGGTACATTCTGGCGTTCTAGCAATTATGGAGCATCATTTACACAAATTACCGGTGGCTGGGCATCTACCGACAGATTAGAAATTGGTGTTACACCAGCTGATTCTGAATATGTATTTGTTCTAGCAGGAAATTCAAATACAGGAGGATTTTCAGGGATATATTTATCTACCAATGGTGGAACTTCATTTACCCAGAAATCTACTCAAACCACATTAGGCAAAAACCCAATGGGTTGGGACGATAATGGTGGAGATTTGAGTACAGGGCAAGCATGGTATGACCTTTCTATTGCAGTTTCACCTACTGATAAAGACAGCATAATAATTGGCGGCGTTGACCTTTGGGCCTCTGCCAACGATGGAACCAGTTTTGGAACCAAGGACATTACACAATGGGATGCCAGCACCAATGCAGCATACGTACATGCCGATGTGCACCACATTAGCTACGACCCTACCGGAGGCAAATACATTATAGCAGCAACCGATGGTGGTATATTTAAAGTAGCACTGTCAGGCAGCACTGCAACAGCATCAGATATTAATAACAATCTTAGCATTGCGCAACAATATGGTATAGGCCTTTCTCAGCAAACCTCTACTATGTTCCTTACCGGCTGGCAAGATAATGGCACAAACCTTTCTGCTGCAAGTAATACAGCATGGACACAGGCAACGGGTGGTGACGGAACATTATGCTTTATAGATTATACTAACCAGAATACTCAATATGCATCATACCCGGAAGGTACATTATATGCAAATACAGGCAGTGGTTTCAACACTATTACCAACGGGCTTACAGGAAACGGCCCATGGGTTACTGAATTTTTGGAGGACCCTCATACTCCTAAAACTATCTATTGCGGCTTTCAAGATGTTTTTTATTCTACAAACCAGGGTACAAACTGGACCAAGAAAAGCACATGGGGTGGTACAGCAGGCCTTAATGAAATATCTGCTATAGCCATAGATTCATCTAACAATAGTGTAGTGTATGCGGGCGGTTATTCAAATACAGCCAGCCAAATAGAGTGCACTACGAATATTACAGCTACAACACCTACCTGGACAAATATATCATCAGGTTTGCCTACCACAACTGCTGCTATAAGCGCTATTGCAGTAAATCCTAAAAACCCTGCACAGGTGTGGGTTACATTTTCAGGATATAATGCAACTGCGAAAGTGTACTATTCTGCAAATGGAAACACTGCAACTCCTACATGGACAAACTTATCTGCCGGCTTGCCTAACCTACCTGTGAACTGTGTTTTTTATGAAAGCGGTACTAACAATGGTATTTATGTAGGTATTGATGGTGGCGTGTATTACAGGGATAATACCACTCCGGGCTGGGTAAACTTCAGCACCGGTATGCCAAACGTAGTTGTACTGCAATTGGCCATGTACAATTCTACCCATAATCTTAGGGCTGCAACTTTTGGCAGAGGAACATGGGCAACTCCGCATTGGACCGCTCCAAGCACAGCACCTACTGCTATGTTTACCGGCTTCCCTACTACTTATTGTGTGCACGATACGGTTCAGTATACCGATACTTCATCGGGCCAGCCTACCAGCTGGAGCTGGACATTCCAGAGTGGTAACCCGGGAACTTCTACAATGCAAAATCCTGTAGTTATATATTCTGTTGCCGGTACTTATTCTGTTTCACTTACCGCTACCAATGCAAACGGAAGTAACACACTTACAAAAACAGGTTATATAACAGTTAACCCTGATCCGGTTACACCTACTATTTCACAAGCCGGACAAGTATTGACATGTACTCCAACAGGATCGACCTACCAATGGTTTTATGGTGGAAAACCGATACCTAATGCAACTGCTGATACCTACACACAATCTCCTACTTTACCATTTGGAGATTATGCAGTAGTGGTTACAAATAATTTCGGATGCTCTTCTGATTCAGGCTCCTTTAAGGTAACTGCACTTACTGCGGTAGATGAAATTTCGCTTAACAATCAAATTGGAATATACCCCAACCCTACCAATGGCAATATGAATGTGGTTTTAAACTTCCCTGAGGGAGACTATAACATGAACATTGTAAATGTACTTGGTCAAACAATCTATTCAGATAAAGTACATGTATCAGGACAATACAATAGTAATATTGATATGTCGGGCTACGGTAAAGGGGTTTACTTCCTTACTGTAGAAGGGCAGAACTCGAAGGCCGAGAAAAAGATATTGGTTTACTAGAAGAAATATATATTCTTTAAAAACTGAAAAACTCATCCCCAAAGGGTGAGTTTTTTTCATTTGTTCTATTTTACAAAGGTGGTGCGGAGCTTCTATAAAGTTCTCAATTCTCTACAGAAGTCTCCTGAACCACTTAAAGGCAAACCAAAAACCTATCATGATCTATAAAGCCTTCGTTTTATATAGACTACCTCTGTTTAGAAAACTTGCACACTTAAATAAATAACATTGTGTTTTATGAAAATAAGTGGATAAGTATTGAAACGCCTTTTTATATTTGTGACACTAAGTTCCTATACCAGAACCATATTTAACCCCATTTTCAATTAAAATAAAAACATACAACATGAGATTAACTTCCAAATTAAGCCTTGTAACAATTGCAGCTTTTTCATTGTTTGCAGCTTGCAAAAATTCTTCAAGCGGAGGCTTTGAGACTGACCCGGCTACAGGCATTCAGTATCACTTTTTCAAGCATGACGACAAGGGCACAAAGCCATCTATTGGAGACTATGCTGAAGTATTGCTTACACTGAAAAATGCAAATGATTCAGTAATTTACGATGAGCACCATAAAAGAAGAGTGGAAGACACAGCTTTATCGGTAAGGCTGCATTTAAAAAAGAGTTTTAATGGCTGCCTTTCTGATGGTATTGTTATGATGGCTATTGGAGATAGTGCCAGTTTCAAAGTTAGCGCTGATTCACTGTACCTTAAAACATTCCAGTCGAAACAATTGCCTTCCTATATAAAAGCAGGTTCTATGATGACTTTTTCTGTAAAACTTTTAAGCTTCGAAACTCCTCAGCAAATGTCTGACGAGATGGATAAGAAGATGAAAGAACGCCAGGCAATGATGGAACAACGTAAAGCTGATGAACCTGCACAAATTGAAAAATACCTTACTGACAACAAAATAAAAGCAAAGCCGGAAAGTGATGGTATATATATATTAGAAAGAGTAAAGGGAAAAGGCAAGCCTATAAAACAAGGCGATTCTGTTGAAGTAAAATACACCGGCTCATTGCTTGATGGTGCTATGGCAGAAACAAGTGACCATGGCCCGGGCATGACCACATTTACATTGGTATATGGAAAGGATTCTTTTATAAAAGGATTTGATGATATTATATCAAGCCTTGAAGAAGGTGGAAAAGTAAAAGCATTAATTCCTTCAGCTATGGCATATGGTGAACAAAAGCAGAGCCATCTTATACTTCCATATACACCTTTAATATATGAAGTAGAGATAATTAAGGTAAAATAAGTTTAAACGTAATTGTATAAATTCAACAATATGAAAACAGCATTTAAAACACTACTAGCAGCAATTGCGATAACTATATGCAGCCTTGCTCCTACAGTATCATCAGCGCAAGATCCGGGGCAAGATCCGAATGCACAGCCAATAACCCTGCAAACCTTTTACGATCAATTGGCACCTTATGGCCAATGGATAAATTATGGTAACTATGGCTACGTATTTATACCAAGTGCAGGTCCTGGATTTATCCCATATTCAACTGCGGGCCATTGGGTTTATACCGAACAATATGGCTGGACATGGGCATCGGACTATGCATGGGGATGGGCAACATTCCATTATGGCCGTTGGAATTATGATATGAACTATGGTTGGTTCTGGGTACCTGACTTACAATGGGGACCAGCATGGGTAGCCTGGAGAAATTCAGACCAATACTATGGTTGGGCACCTTTACCTTCCGGGGTTGATCTTAGCATAGGAATTAGTAATGGCTACGGAATACCAGCTGACCATTGGTGCTTCGTTCAAAACCAATATATCTGCGATCCTTATGTAAGCAGGTATTATATGCCACGCGGAAACAACGATATCTTCCTTATGCATACTGTTATAATTAACAGAATGAATTATGATAATGGGCATCGCTACAACTACTTTATTGGACCTGATAGGTTCGAGGTTGAACGATACCACCATGGGGCCATAACACCGGTCGTAATACGTTATAATTCAGATCCGCATCATGTGTATGGTGCTAACGAATATGGAATGTACCATCCCGCTATTGTAGAAAGACACGATGATGGAAGACATGATGATAACAGGCATGAAGAACCTGCGCGATATGTAAGAACTGAAGAAGTTCCGCAAAGAGATGCTAATCATCAACATTATGGAGTTGTTCAAGGACAAACTGACCGCCATGACGACCATCACGATGAGCACCACAGGTAAACAGTAAATCAACTAATTCTGTTAAGCCTCTTCGATTACCCGGAGAGGCTTTTTTATTTTACTTAGTACTCCGCGCAAGTCTTTGTACTTACGGTCGTCTAATAAACTATATCAATAAAAACATAATTATGAAAACCTTAAAATCATTCGCATTAATAGCCGGCTTGGCATTCATATCGTTTAGTGCTTCGGCACAAGAGGGAGGAAACAAAATGACTCCTCAGCAAATGGCTCAGAAACAAACAGATATGATAAAGCAAAATGTAACCGGACTTACAGCAGACCAGGAATCAAAAATTCTTGCAGTTGAACAAGACGCTGCAACAGCTATGCAAGATGCACGCAACAGCAGCAATGGTGACCGTGAGGCTATGCGCGCCAAAATGAAACCAATTCGCGAGAATAAGGATGCAAAAATTAAAGCTATCCTGACAGCCGACCAATATGCTCAATACCAAAAAATGGAAGAAGAACATCAACGTGGCGGTAAAAGGGCAGGTAATTAATAAATTGAGTTTAAAGCAAGTGTAATAGTTCTCTAGTTTATAGGTGTGTGTTAGTAAAAGCCCTGAGAAATCAGGGCTTTTTTTATAAGCGATTGCTTATAAGCCTCTTATGCAATACGGCTGATTATTATCACTTGCATGTATGAGCTGCCGCATACCCTACATGATTATTCGTAATACTTTTGCAATGTAGTTAGCATATTTTAACATTGCTATAACAAGTAAAAAGAAGAAGAAGAGTCTAATACTAAAGAGAGACCAAAACCAAAACCTCATGAAAAAGATATTGTTTACACTATTCCTGTTATGTATAGGAATTTCATATATAAATGCCCAACAGGTTACCTCACATGTACCCTGGACTAAAGAAGATTCTGCTGCCATTAATGCATTAGCTTTATATCCGGACTCGGTAAGGAGAGAAATATTTACTGCCTGCGAATACCCTGCAATTATTGTTAATGTTGCAAGTTTACAAAAGAATTCCAGCACTGCATTTACCGACCTTGTAACCAGTTATTCAAAAACAAAACAAGAAGATGTTTGGAATTTAAGCCGCTACCCCGATCTTATTTCAAAATTGGTGCAGGGCGGAAAGAAGTCTAAAGAAGAGATTGAAACCATTCTTACTAACTACCCGGCTGAAATACATGATATTGCATTAAAATTTGGCAGAAGTGAATATGACCTTCTGAAAAGTATTGATGACCTGCAAACACAAACCAACCAGCAGTTTGCCCAACTAGTTTCTACTTATCCTATTGAAGTCCAAAAAGTATTTACTGATCTTTTGCAATTGCCTGAGGTAATGAGTTTGCTTAATGACCATTTAAGTCTTTCGGTGCGTGTTGGCGACCATTACAAACGTGACCCTGAGTGGGTAATGCATAAGAGTGATTCTACTGCACAAGCTGAAGCAAAAATAAATGCTGAACAGTTGCAAGACTGGAAACAAACATTGCTGCAAGATTCCGATGCACAAACTGAAATGAAGGCTGCTGCCAATGAATATGCTACTGATAATGGTTATAACCAAAGTGATGTAGACGCACCGCAAAGCGATGTTGATGTAAACAATTACGTGGTATACCCTTATTCCTATTGGTTTGGTTATCCAACATGGTACCCGTATTCTTACTGGTATCCGTATCCTTATTGGTACGATTGGGGATTTTATTATGGCCCTTACGGTAATTTAGTTGTATTCGGATTCCCTTCTTACTACTTTACCAATTGGTATTTCTGGGGGCCGCGCCACTGGCACAAATATCCTCATTTGGGCTCGGCATATATCCACCATTATTATGGGTCGCACAGGCTGAACACAATGAGCAGGCAAGTAGTGCATAATTGGGTACATGCCAATAGAAATTATTTGCCTGCCGATTTCATCAGGAATGATGCAACAAGAGTTGCTGCATTAAAGCAATATGGTGAACTGAATGAAAAGGTGATGAATAAGGATGGTTCTATTAATACTGCTGCACGCGACGAGGCATTTACCAAAAACCCGGCAAAATACTCTGCCCTAAACAGCCACCCTGAACAGGCAAAAATACCTGAAGAGAAACAAGGCACTGATGTAAGGCAACCTTATACAAGACAACCTGCTGTGGCTCCTCAAAGAAATTCACAGCCGGCTAATGTCACCAAGCCAAAATATAATTATAATAATGTTCAGAGAGCCCAGCAGTATCATACCGGCAGCTGGCAGCAAACCCAGCCTACTTATCATCCGGCCCCTCAATACTCAGCACCGGCACGCTCAGCACCGGCACCAAGTGGTGGTGGCCATGCAGGAGGTGGCAGAAGGTAGTAAGTATAAATTGTTATCATAGCTTCTTCAAATAAATGGCAAGGGATTTCAAAGTATGGCGTAAGTGTCTTTTCTTTGCATAAAAATTATACTGCCTTGTTATAAGATGCTAAAGAATAATTTAATACTGTCAAGGCTTTTACTATTCTGCTTTTTCTTTGCCTATTGCTATTCGGGCATTACCCAAAATAGTATACAAAGGGGTTATAATCTTTATTTAGATAAAGAATATAAACGGGCATACGACACGTTAAATGTTGCAGTTAAAACATATCCTGATTCTGCCAGGGCTTTTCTTATAAGAGGCCTTCTTAAATCAGTAGGACACGACATTGACGGCGCGATAGAAGATATCAGTAAAGCAATAAAGTTAAAACCAGATTATGCAGAAGCATATAACGAAAGAGGGGTATGTAAGTTCACGCTTAATCAACCAGATGCGATAAAAGATTTTAATAAGGCTGTCGAAATTGATTCAGATTATGCAGAAGCATATTATAACTGCGGACTTGCCAAAGAAAGAGTGAGTGATTATATGGGTTCAATACATGAATTAGATATTGCAATTAAATTCAAGCCCGATTATTCAGATGCATATGACCATAGGGCTATTTCAGAAGCATGCCTGAATAACTACAATGATGCATTGAATGATTTAAGCTTAGCTATTAACTCCGACTCAGCATCAATTGTGCAACATAGAAATAAGGGTAATGCTTTATTCGATGACAAAAAATACCTGGAAGCCTTGAAGAATTTTTATGTTGCAAATGACCTTGTAGGCAGTTATGCAGAGAAGTATGTGGATAGGGGAATAGTTAAAGAAAAAATGAATGATACTATAGGTGCCCTGCAAGACTACGATAAGGCTTTAAAAATTACGCCATACTCACCTCATTCGTATTTCAGAAGAGGGCAAATTAAGGACGAGCTAAAGGACTATATAGGATCAATTGATGATTATAATTCAGCTATTCAATTAATGCCGTATTATGCAGATGCTTATTACAGACGTGGAAAGGCTAAAATAAACTTAGGTAGAAATAAAGAGGCATGTGAGGACCTTACGAATGCTTTGCAATTTGGTTATTCAGATGCTGCAATATTACTTAAGCAATACTGCAATAGCAATTCAAAACACTAAACAGTTATTTAAATCAAAAATGTTATTTAATAGCTACTGAAGCGGAGAAGTGTACCACTTGGTTCTTAACCGGTTTTACTGTTCTTAAATAAGCGAATATTGCACCAATATCGGTTGTATCCATTCCGGCATACATATCCCATGGCATAATAGTATTTGCCTGGCCCGGCTTCAAAGTAGGTGAATGATAATTACTATCTGAAAACATTTTAAACTTTTTCACAAACATATCTTCGGTCCATTGGCCAATACCTGTTTCCATATCAGGAGTAATATTTGCCGAACGCGCTAAACTTCCATCAGGCATTGGGAATTCAAAACCGCCGGCAAATGGCTCTCCAACTTCCTTACCCTTGTCTTGCTTGGTATGGCACTCTCTGCAATTGGCAGCATTTATCATATACTTTCCATAAGCCACTCTATCCGATTTTGGAGGCATTTGTTGCGGATCTGCTTCCGTAGGTATCGTATTAATAATAAAGTTCATTGGAAAATCCGGTTTTGAATCTGGCACATCGTTTTGAACAGAAGGTAGTGTACGTATATAAGCAATAATTGCTCTTACATCATTCTTATCAAGCTTTCCATAATTTAAATACGGCATAAGTGGGAATAGTGCCTTACCATCTTTACTTACACCTGTAGTTATTGTTCTATACAGCTCACCATCTGTCCAGCTTGCAAGGTGGTACGGAGTAATATTCCTGGAATAAAACGAACCGGGGAAACCGAATTTTTGGTCAAATAATTCTCCGCCCTGCCCAATAGTACCCGACACTAATGGGGCACAATATTTTGTCCAATCACGTTTTGAGTGACAATCAACACAAAGACAAACATGGTTTGCGAGATAAAAGCCACGGGCAATAAGTTCCGGGGTTGCATCTATTTTCATTGCTTGCGGAGGGGCAATCTTGGGGTAAGCAGTTTTTAAGTAGGTAAGGAAACCACCTATACCTAAAACAATGACTCCGACTACAATGCCAATAACTTTTAATACCTTTTTCATGATATCCATTTTTAAGAATGATTACGACAAAAATAATATTCTAATTTAAAAATGCAATAACTATTTGATTACCTTACTGTTAAAAGACTCACAAAGTACTATATAAGCTAATTGGCGCTGATTTTACTGGATGAAACGACATCCACCGACATTTGA
>DATHOD010000168.1:0-5831 GCA_035485295.1 Bacteroidia bacterium | reverse complement strand
CAAAAACTGGAAAGCCTTTTAGATGAATTCGGCTTACAACATATACGCGATGCAAGGGGCGATTTGCTTTCTGGTGGCGAAAGAAGAAGAACAGAAATAGCACGTTGTCTGGCTGTAGACCCATTGTTTATATTATTAGATGAGCCCTTTGCAGGTATTGACCCTATTGCTGTCGAGGATATTCAAAAGATTGTTGCCGATCTTAAGAAAAAGAATATTGGCATACTCATAACTGACCACAACGTGCATGAAACCTTAAATATTACCGATCGTACTTATTTGCTTTATGAAGGCAGAATACTAAAATCTGGATCGGCTAAAGAACTTGCTGAAGACCCTGAAGCACGTAAACTATACCTCGGAGAGAATTTCGAGTTGAGGTAAATTAAATGGTAAAACAAGCTACTAAATATGACCTGGCTTTTAATGAGGCCCTTACAAAGCTTAATGCAGCGCAGCGCAAAGCAGTAGATGCTATTGAGGGCCCGGTACTTGTAATTGCGGGCCCGGGAACAGGTAAGACTCAAATATTAGCTACACGTATTGGCAAAATATTACAGGAGACAGATACCCAACCCCACAACATTTTATGCCTTACTTATACTGATACCGGAAGGGTAGAAATGCGCAATAGACTTTTCACACTTATTGGTCCGGCAGCATATCGAGTTAACATACATACCTTTCACTCATTCTGTAATGAAGTAATACAAGATAATCTCTCTTTCTTTGGGAAACAGAGCCTTGAAGCTATTTCTGAACTAGAAGAGGTAGAACTATATCAGCAGCTTTTAGATTCAGTTCCACCAGAGAGTCCCATAAAAAAATTTAAAGGTGATAATTCGTATGAAATATCAAGGATAAAAGGGCTTTTCTCATTAATGAAGAAGGAAGCATGGGCACCTGAATTTTTAAATGAAAGGATTGATAAGTACTTGCAAGAGCTCCCGACCAAAGAAGAGTTTATATATAAACGAAGTACTAAAGATTATAAAGCAGGAGAACCAAAAGTAAAAGCAATAGAAGAGGAAACACAGAAGATAGAAGTGTTAAGAGCAGCAGTAAATCTGTATCCGCGCTATTTAAAAATGATGAGCGAGATGGGGCGCTATACCTTCGACGATATGATATTGTGGGTATTGGCTGCATTCAAAGAGAATAACAATATGCTCCTTACTTACCAGGAGAAATACCTTTATTTCCTGGTTGATGAGTTCCAGGACACAAGCGGTTCGCAGAACAAATTACTTAAGTATTTAATAGACTTCTGGGAAAGCCCAAATGTCTTTGTTGTTGGTGACGATGATCAATCCATTTTCTCATTCCAGGATGCCAACGTTGAAAACATAAGACACTTTGCAAGCCAGTATGAAAAGGATCTGCAAAAGGTTGTATTAGTTGAAAATTACCGTTCTACACAGGCAATCCTTGATATTGCTAAAAAGCTGATCGAACATAATAAAGAAAGGATTGTAAATACGGATAGCAGCCTTGACAAGAATCTGGTATCTGCCAATCCGAAAATTCAACAGATAAAAACGGCACCTGAATTAGTTGAGTATGCCAATTCAGCAAATGAGGCTATTGGTATAGCTAGTGCAATTGATGAACTAATCAAGAATGGTGTTTCCCCGAAAGAGATTGCTGTTATATATCGTAACCATAGGCAGGTAGCCGACCTTGCTGCATATCTTGAAAGGAAAAAGATTGGCATTAACATGAAGCGCAATGTTAACCTGCTTGAATTGCCATTCATACAGAAAATACTAAGCATACTTAAGTTCATTGCGCTTGAAAATGATTTTGCATCGAGTGGAGATGAGCTTCTTTTCGAAATACTGCACTTCGATTTTTTCAAGATTCCAAGCCTGGATATTGCGAAAATAAGCATGGAAGTATGGAGGAAAAAATTTAGCAGTAGAAAGGAAGAACACAGCATACGTATTGCTATTGGAGCGGAAAAGGACGGAGTTGCCGACTTGTTTACACAGGCAGAAGTAAACGAAATAAAAAGAGTAAGCAGAGTACTGGAAGGCCTGATAACTAAAATGAACAACGTTACACTTCAGGAACTATTTGAAGAAGTAATTCGTGAAGCCGGTATATTAAACCACGTAGTGAACTCACCGGAAAAGCCTTGGCTAATGCAAGTATTGACGGGACTTTTCAACTTTATAAAATCTGAAACAAGGAAAGACCCTAGCCTTACGTTAAAACGTCTTCTCGAGATGCTTGATACTATGAATAAGCATTTCATCAGGCTTGACTTGACTAAGATATCAGCTTCAGATAATGGAGTAAACCTTGTTACAGCACATGGCTCAAAGGGAACAGAATATGAATATGTATTTTTAATAGGTTGTAATAAGAATGTGTGGGATGAGAAGAATTCATCTTCTTCACGCACATATAAACTACCCGATAACCTCTCTGAATCGAAATATGAAACAGATGAATTGGAGGAATCGCGCAGGTTATTTTATGTTGCTATAACAAGGGCAAAAACAAACTTAGTGATCTCCTACCCGGTTAAAGATGATAAAGGAAGGGCATTAGAGCGCTCTGCGTTTATAGGAGATATTATGGAAAATTCAGATTTAACTGAAAGAAAAGCACAAGTAGATGATACCCTGCTTACCGAATATCTTGAACTGCAATACCTAGCCAAGGCAATTCCTGAAATTGAATTGGTAGATAAAAAATATATTGACAGGCTATTGGAAAATTACTCACTCAGTGTGACACACCTAAGTAATTACCTTGAGTGTCCGATAAAGTTCTATTACCAGAACCTGATACGAGTTCCCGCTGCAAAAAGCGAATCAATGGCATTTGGAAGTGCCATTCACGTTACACTGCAGGCTTTATTTGAAAAGATGAAGGCTAACAATAATATCTTCCAAAGCAAAGAAGCTATGCTGGATGATTTTAGGGCAGCAATGTACCGTAACAGAGAATCATTTACTAAAGAACAATACCAGCGCAGAATAGAATACGGAGAAAAGATATTACCTGCTTACTACGACTTCTATTTTAACAAATGGAATAAGTTTGTTATAGTAGAAAGGGCAATACGGAATGTGGAAGTGGAAGGAATACCACTAAATGGCAAACTGGACAAACTGGAATTCAATGGTAAGGTTGTAAACGTTGTAGACTATAAGACCGGAAGGTATGACAATGCACGAAAGAAATTAAAACGTCCTGGCGAAGGTGAGCCTAATGGCGGTGATTATTGGCGTCAGGCAGTATTTTATAAAATACTTCTAGATCACCAGCAAACGAATGACTGGCAGGCAGTGAGTACGGAATTTGATTTTATTGAGCCGGTAAAAGATGAATATAAAAAGGAAAAAATAGACATTACAGTTGAGGATATTGAAATAGTTACCGCCCAGATTATAGATACATGGGAGAAGATTCATAAGCATGAGTTTAGCAAAGGTTGCGGCAAGGAAGATTGCCACTGGTGCAATTTTGTAAAGGATAATCACTTGCATGTTGCCTTACATGAGGCAATGGATGAGGAATAATAAGAATTCTCTTCGGAAATTCTTCCTACTTTTACCTTTTAGTTATTATTTAGCCCTGTAGTACAATGGATAGTACGGAAGCCTCCGAAGCTTTAGATCCAGGTTCGATTCCCGGCGGGGCTACTGCAAGTACCTTAACATGAATGAAAAGCGCATTTTTTTATTCTTCATTCTAACATCAGCAATATTGCTAACTATTCTTGCATTTTCGTTCAATGGCATAGGAGATTCAGGCGACAGTATAATGCACTACCAGTTTGCGCGCTATGCATTTATACGCCCTGATAATTTTTTTAATTCGTGGGCCAAGCCTTTATTTGTAATGTTAGCAGCACCATTTGCCCAACTTGGTTTTACAGGAATAAAACTGTTCAACTCTGCAAATACTATAATTGCAATGGTGGCGGTTTATTTAGTTGCAAGAAGACTTAATATTAGTAACAGCTGGCTAGCTCCTGTTCTTTTATTGCTGGCGCCCATGAGTTTTGGATTATCGCAAAGCGGACTTACTGAACCTTTGTTTGCGAGCGTATTAATTGCAGGGCTTTGCCTACTGTTTTATAATTATAGTATTACTGGCCTTATTGTTCTGTCATTTCTTCCTTTTATACGCTCTGAGGGTTTATTCCTGCTTATACCTATTTTGGTTTATCTGTGTATGCAGAAAAAATATGCACCCATCTTATGGTTGGCAACCGGCCAAATACTTTATGGTATAATAGGGTATTTTCATTTTCATAGTTTATTGTGGTTTTACCAAAGTAATCCCTATTCCTTAGTAAGCTCTTATGGCCATGGAGACTGGATACATTACTTCTTAAACATGCCCATCATTATAGGGCCAGCCTCATGTTATTTACTTGCAGCAGGTTTTTTTACTATACCGATCTATATTTCAAAAAAAAATACCAATGCGTATATGCCTCTTCCCCTAATGCTTATGTGGGTAATATTTTCCATGTATTTCTTCTTTCATGTTATAGCATGGCGGTTCGGATTATTTAGCTCGTATGGAATGGTTAGGATAATTGCAGGGGTAACTCCACTAATTGCCATACTTGCAACCTATGGATACAATAAAACCGAAGAGCTTATTAAGCACATTTTAAAAAATAAAAATGGAATTGGAAGATATTGCATTGCACTGGTACTGGTCATGAATGTTATTTATCTGCTCGTTAAGATCAATGGCAATCCCGGTGCTTCGGGGATTGGGCTAACACCAAGTGCCGACCAAGTAATTGAAAATAAAATGGCAGAGTATATAAAAATGAAATATGCAGACTATAAAAAGCTCCCGATATTTTTTAATGCCCCATATATATCACTTGCTCTAGACCTTGACCCTACAGGTACTTCAAATAATCCTATGGCTACAAAACAAGATGGGAATTACCTACCAAACAGCCTATATATATGGGACGATTGGTTCTCGGTAGTGGAAGGTAAAACAACGCTTGAAAGTGTTACTAGTAATAATACATTAAAAAAAGACACTGCATTTTCACAAATTGACAAAGGTGGTAAATTAAGAACCGTTGTATTATTCAGGAAACTATAAAAGCTATTCAGCTTTAAAACAATTTTTAAACTGCTCATAGCTCATTTCCCAAAGACACACAGGCTGCTCAAAGCAAATAAACCCGGGAGTTGTTATATATTCCCTTATTAACTCAAACCCTACCCTTTCCAATGTTTTCCTGGGGGCAGGATTCAATGCGTAAGGTTCACAATAGAGTGTCTTTAATTCTATATTCTTAAAGAAATAAGGTATTGTCATTTTTACCAAAGTAGTTCCCATGCCTTTCTTTCTTATATCCGCATTCCACAAATGTAAATGCATATAGGCTTCTTGGCCAAATTTGATCTTGTTTACATTTGAGTGCCCTACTGGCTTATTCTCTTCCAACCAAATCATGCAATAGGAATCCTTTTCATGATATGGCTGGTTCAATTGCTTTTCAAGCATAGCTCTCCATTGTTCCTTGCCAGGGAGCTTATTTACCTCAACACCCATACCCTTCATAAAATCCGGGCTTGAACCAAGCCAGTATTCGATTATTAAATCGATATCATTCTCTTGTAATTCACGAACAGAAAGAATATTTTTATTCATAAACCTGATTTATAGATTCATTGTACTTGCTAACTTGTAGTGAGCATAAACCATTCAAACAATTGAATTAGTAGGAATTTCTTAAGCCTTTGACAGTTCTTTTGCTCTTTTTTCTGCAGCCAGAATTCCTTTTACAAGTGTTTCTCCCAATTGCCCGTTTTGGAATTCAAGCAAGGCAGTTT
>DATHOD010000167.1:0-28142 GCA_035485295.1 Bacteroidia bacterium | reverse complement strand
ATTTGAGATAGAGATTGTAAGGGTTACACCAAATAAATAACCAGGTAAGTTAATATACAATGAAGCACACCACTTTATATACAGCCATTACTGCAGGTATACTTTCTCTGAATGTATTTGCAACAAAGGCATCTGGACCCGGTAAGGAAGTAGTATACGAAACTGATCCTGCAACTGGTGTTAAATACCATTTTGTTAAACACGACAAAAAGGGAAAGAAACCTGCAATGGGAGAAGTGGCTCACGTAGTTCTTACCTTAGGAACCGATAAAGATTCCATTTTTTTTAGCTCACGTGCACGAGGCGGTGACTCCCTTGGTGCTTTCTGGATTCCTCTTAATAAAACATTCCAGGGCTGCCTTGAACAGGGTATTACATTAATGGCTGCTGGTGACAGTGCAAGTTTTAAAATGAATTCAGATTCAGTTTTCACTAAAACTTTTCATGCCAAAGCGCCTCCTTTTGTTAAGCCCGGCAGTATGCTTACCTTTCATTTAAAACTGATAGAATATATACCACAAGAAGTATTCATGAAAAAACAACAAGATCAAATGGAAAAACAACATGCAATGGGCAAGGCCGCCGAAGGCAATGCCATTACCAAATATCTTACTGACAATCATCTGAACATAGCTCCTGATTCAAATGGCTTGTATATATTAGAAAGTACAAAGACCAATGGAGCTGCCGTTAAAGAAGGGGATTCAGTAGAAATGACCTACAAAGGCACCTTACTTGATGGTAAAGTATTCGATGCCAGCGCTAACCACGGCGGCAAAGGCACATTCTCATTCGTTTATAGCCAAAATGCATCTCTTATAAGGGGTTGGATAATAATAGTTGGCGCTATGCATGAGGGTGATAAAGTTAAGGTGCTTATACCTTCAAAACTTGCTTACGGAGAACGTGGAGCAGGTGGTATGATACAACCTAATACCCCACTAATATTTGAAATGTCTTTGGTGAAAGTTACCTCTCGAAGGTAAAAAAAGAAGGGTAAGCTACTTACATCGCACCGCTCAACCGTAGTGCCCTTGCTTCCTTCCGAACCTGGGGGAGTTGAACAGGAGCTGGCCGTATAAGGCTTACCCGCCGCAAATGTATTATAATTTTATTGAAGCAAGCAAGTAAGTTACAGGAGCAGTATTATATCTTCTCAAACAATCCATATATAACAGGATTACCTTTAAGTATCTTAACTGTAAAATCATCCATATAAAAGTCTTTTTTGCCTTTGTTCCATATAAAGGCTTTTACTAATACATCCCCTTGATTTATATTAGCATTCGACAGCCTGACCGTATACCATACTTTCATCCACTTGCGATAAGTGTTATCGGGTATAAAACTACTAACGGGCTCAGATCTCCAATCTATGGTCTTCCCATCTACAGTAGATTCCATTACTATAATAGCATCATTTAATGTTTCTAGAGGATATACTTCAAGAGATATTGCAATAAAATCATTCTTGTTGTGTGCCATATCTGCCAGTTTACAACCAAAAGCAGGTGCCCATTCCCTGGCAGAATCCATTCTATACGAATGCTTTCCAGAATATGCAATTGAGTCCGTAACGAATTTTTTATCGCTTTCCTCCCAATATTGCACTTGTTCTTCGTATCCGTTAACCGATTGAAAACTGATCGGGTAATTTGACCCCTTATCAGTCAATTTGGAGAAAAGGAAGAAATTGCCCCCATGAAAGTCCCAGGCCTTTACCAGATATGGGTAATAATCAAGAATAAGAGGGATTACATTGGCATCTAATTGCGATGTGCAGCCCAAAGACAGGTATGGCTTTTTCTGTTGCTCAAGAAAGTGAATAATCTTGTAATATTTATTTTCCTTAGTTGTGAAGCAATTCAAGGTATCAGAATCAAGCCAAAAGAACGAAGATGTGTCGGAATGGTATTTCTGAATATAGAACTTAGAAGTGTTTTTGTCTGAATCATCACCCTGTATTAGTGCAACACAATTCAACTTGCCAAGTGAAGAGTTGATTGAATCTGTAAGTATTATTGATTGTTCTAAGGGTTGCTTATAAAATAGTGTATAATATTCTCTGCCCTTAGCAAGTGCTATAATGTTGCTTAAAGCCACAATAGTAATTATTAGGCTTGTTTGCTTAGCACCTAGTTGTGGCAGCCAGCCAAAAAGGCAAAACAAAAGGAATGGAAAACTAAATATCAATACAGAGTATTGCAGGACCGGATTGATATATACGGAATAAAAAAATCCAATAAGAAAAGTAATGGCAAACCAGCTTCCCGATATTATAAAACTTTTAAGGTGCTTACTGCCTCCTTTCCATGTGCTATATATCCCATAGCATATCAAACCCAATACAATTAGGTAAGAGTATCTGGAGAACTGGAAAACATATTCTATGTACTTAATTATAAAGTTATTCTTAGGCTTGTCTAACCACCCATTTGCCCCCCCTATCCCACCAACATTTAATTGATAAAAGAAAATATGTAGGTGAGGTATGTATAAAACGAAAATACAAATGCCGGCAACAACATACTTCCATACATACCGCCTTTGAATGAAAAATAGGCCTGTAAAACCAACAAGAGCTGCAAGCAAAAGGCTAAAATGATGGTTATAGGCACACAGCCCGGAAAATAAAATATATAAAGCTATATTCCTGATAAAATGTTTTTCATGTTTAAATATCATTCGTTGCCAGTAAAACACCATGGCTAACACAAAGAATAAGCCACTAACATATGGCCTGGCTTCCTGGCTATACATTACGGTATACTCAATAGTTGCCAGATACGTTGCACATACCAGGGCTACTGTAGAATTATACCAATCATCAGCAATTCGGAACGCATAATATATTGCAGCTACTCCACAAATAATAAAAGGCATTTTAACTACCCATTCCGCATACCCGAATAATTTTACCCAGTAATACAAAAATACCTGCACACCGGCTGGGTGGGCATCTATAATAACCCCCTTATCTATCAATTCATTAAATGAACTATAATGAGTGCGTGCCAGGGCACTTAATTCATCATAACTAAAAGGCATTGAAAAGAGATGAATAAGCCGGAGGATGGCTGCAAGAAGAAGAATTAAAGCAAGAATAATATAACTACTCTTTTTGCTCATATTTAAATTGGCTTAAATTTTTCAGCATAAGCCGAAACAATTGAAGTATTAAAGTTTATTTCCTCTTTGATTCTACCAATTACAGGAACGGGAAAGAATGAAAGAATGGCTTTCTCCGACATTTCATTCGGTTCACCATTGAAAACAATACCCATTAATGGAATTTTTCTTGAACTAAGCGCCTCTAAAGAAAGTAATGTATGGTTTATACTTCCAAGGTAATGACGCACTACTAAAATTACTTCTGCATGGAAATGCGGTATAAGATCGATCATTAATTCCTTATCATTAAACGGGACCATCAATCCGCCGGCGCCTTCAATTACAAGGTTATTTGTAGTATGAGGCAGTTGAAAGTCTTTTATCTTAATGGAAATGTTTTCCGCCGCTGCTGCTGTATGCGGCGATGCAGGCATAGCTAACCGAAAAGCTTCAGGATGTATTTTAGTTTTGGAATTACGTATAAGGTTTTTCACAGTCTCACTATCTGTTCCATCTGCTAAGCCTGCCTGTATAGGTTTCCAGTAATCTGCTTGCAGAGCTTCTGCAATAACAGCAGACACAATGGTTTTACCGATTCCAGTTCCTATGCCTGTTACAAATATTTTCCTCATATCTTATTCTCCTTTAACCTACTCATAAGTTCATCTATCTGAGCAAAAGTATTGTAGGAATGAAGGCAAATGCGAAGACGCTCTTTACCTTTAGCTACAGTAGGGCTCCTGATAGGCCTTACATCAAAATTATGTGCCTGTAAAGCCATCGCCAGCTTCTTCACATTTTCGTTACCGGGTACTATCAGACTTTGTATAGCGCTGGAACTTTCAATCCATTCACCACCAACCTTAGATGCTTGCTCTCGAAAATGCTTGATATTATCGAGTAGAGTTACTACAACGTCTTTGCTATGTTCGAGTAAAGTGTAGGCACAATCAATAGTGACTAGACTATGTAATGGCAAGGCGGTTGTATAAATAAACGAACGAGCATAATTAATCAGGTATTGTATCATTACACTACTACCTAATATAACTGCGCCATGGCAACCCATGGCTTTACCAAATGTATGCACCCGTGCAAATACTTTATCCTGCAATTTTAATTGCTGCGTCAACCCCAGTCCAAATACACCGGTCGCATGTGCTTCATCCACAATAAGGCTGGCATTATTACTATTACATATTT
The DNA here is from genome assembly GCA_035485295.1 of Bacteroidia bacterium. GTDB lineage: Bacteria > Bacteroidota > Bacteroidia > JABEUT01 > JABEUT01 > JABEUT01. The sequence goes on along the minus strand of DATHOD010000167.1, from coordinate 23,828 downwards.
CAGATAAATCCTTTAGTGGAGCACTGTCGCCATCCATAGAATATATTGATTCTACTGCGACAAAGATATTTCCTTTAGCATGTTGCAACCTTTCCTGCAAATGTGCAATATCATTATGCCTGAATGAAAAGCTGTCAGCCCGTGAAAGCCTTATACCATCATGTATAGATGCATGGACAAGTTCATCATATAATATGGTATCACCTCTGGCAGGTACTGAGGAAAATAAACCAACATTGGCATCATATCCTGAATTGAAAATAATAGCCGCCTGTGCTTCATGAATCCTTGTCAGTCTGCTTTCAAGCTCTTCGGCATAACTTGAATTACCTGCAAGCAAGCGTGAGCCGCCTGAACCATTTAGCTTATTTAACTGCTCCATTTTCTGTACAGTCCTCTTATACAATGCTTCGGAATGGGCAAAGCCTATATAATCGTTAGAGCAGAAATCGATTTTACTATCCTGAACACTTAAGTGACGTAGTGCACCCTGTTCTTCCCTTTTTTGCAGGGCGGCAGACATAGCTTTTTCAACTAAGGACATATAGCAGATTTACCGCAAATTTCATTAGAATTTCGACACATCAATCCTTATACCAAATGAAATACTAAGAGTAAATATATTATGGACAATAACACTTGGGCTTTCGTCGAGGTTATTGTGGAAGTATTTATACTCAAAGGCCGGGTATATAAAAAGCCGGGTGTGGTCAAGAAAATAATAATCGAGCAAGAATCCTAAATTCCCGAAGTATGTTTTGGCAATTTGGTCATTACCAAAAAAATTAAGGTGAGTTAAACCATTATACCCATAGAATCCCACACATCCAATAAAATCAAGTGAATAGGGTTTACCTGCACAAAAGGTAAATGGAACCTGCACCATTCCATAAATTTTATTGAACCAGAAGTTTTCAGTAAACAGAACGTAGCTATTCGGGATATTGGCGCCAATACTATCTGAAGAAGAGATGATAGAAAGTTTATCCATTGAAAATTTTTCGAAGCATATTCCCGCTCCCAGGCGAACATTACCAACCGGTGCACACACCGAGAAATTATAATTGAACGATGGGTTAGTGCTAGTCATGTGAAGGTTACCTGACTGGATAATACTTCCATCGGTATTATACAGAGGAGCATCGTAAAAATGCGAATACCATCGCGTAGTGCCTACGCCATAACTAAAAGCTATATAATATTTTTTATCTTGCTTTGATGATCCACTTCCATTATAATAACCCTGAGCAGATACATTGCCTGAGCAAAGTACTAATAGAAAAAAAACAAAACTGAATAGAGTATCTTTTCTCATTTACTGCAATGAAAGGACAGTTAAGAAAATGCAATTTAATAAAAAAACTCTACCAGACTACATGTATGGTGGTTTTCGTTTGAAGACTTGTAAAAGAGAAGGAATTGGCTATTATAAATAGCTAGCACAAGGCTTCTGCTTCATGCGCAACTTAAAGGTGAGTGTAATTCCGGCAAAGGAATACCAATCATCTTTACCATTACCACGTTCACTACCTACGTCAGCAGATTTATCAGGATTAAGGCTCCTGTCTGCCATTTGAACAGCCATAGGGCCATTTGCACCCCTATTCGCAAGAAGCACAGCAGGACTCACGTACGATCCGCTAACATCATCAATATATTTGGTGAAGGTCTTACGCATGCCCCATTCAAATCCAATACATAAAGTCTTTGAAAAATTTGTTTTGAAACCAAGCCCAAACGGTATGCAAGGCTGTAACAGGTGATACGGCTTATTAGGATTCGAAGCAGTACCCTGCCCCTCAGTACCAAGTGGCTGCAACGCTACCCATTGATTACCTAATTGTCCCTGTGGATTCATTTTAAATACTCCGAAACCTAAAAATATATATGGAGTATAGGAATGTTTAGGATTACCTAGCTCGTATTCAAGGAAATTGAACTCAGCTTGTACTGAAAACTCATCAATAGGAGACTTAAAATTAAGATTTCTCTCCCTTTGAGATGCTGAGGTAGATTGAGCATCATCAGCAGTAACGGTGCCAAATAACATATTGTACCTGAAAGCCAATCTATTATTAAGGTTATACCTGAGAACTAGCCCACCGGCTACCTTAGTAAACTGGTTAAAGAACCCATCAGGGTTTAAATCACCAAGGTAAAAGGAACACCCAAGGAAAACACCCGCTTCTAATGAGCGTTGTGCAAATAAGGTTGAACCGTAAAAGAACAGCCCAACAAATAAACAGAGTACCTTCCTCATGTGAAGAATAACGTTACAGTAGCACTTTCAATAATTATTACAAACGTAGAAAATAGCCCTGATATTTCCAAGCTTAGGGCTTTTTTTTGTTAAAATACTTATTAACAAGGATTTTTTTATATCTTTGTACCGGTTTTGTAAGTAAATATAGAAACGAATTGAAAAGGAGGACTTAAAAACCTCCTTTTGTGTTTTATAAAAATGAGTGTGTTCGATAATATAAAAGCATTTTTCAAAGAAGAGGAAAAGAATGGATATTTCCTTGTTGACGTAAAGTCTTTGCCACAGCAAAAGATACTTATATACGCCGACAGCGATAAAGGTATTTCAATAAGTGAATGCAGTATGCTGCATCGCAGGCTTAGAGATACTATCCCTTCAACGGACGATTACGAAATTACACTTTCATCACCCGGGCTTGATGAACCTTTTAAAGTGATGGAACAATACAAAAAGAACTTGGGTAAAACAGTAGATGTGGTTACCCTCGACGGACAAAAAATTACAGGCAAACTAGCTGAAGCAGGTAGTGAAAGTATACGCATTGAAGAACAAAGCCAATATGAACAGGAAGTGCATACAATTAGTTTTCAGGAAATAAAGTCTACACGATTATTTATATCTTTTAAAAAACCAAAGCCATGACAAAGACCCTTAAAAGTGAAGCTGTAAACAACGAAGCTATCCACTTAAACATCATCGAGTCGTTTTCGGAATTCAAAGAAATGAAGAGCATCGATAAGCCGACGCTGATGAATGTGATAGAAGATGTTTTTAAAGCTATGCTTCGCAAGCGTTACGAAACCGATGAGAACTTCGATATTATTGTTAACCCTGATAAGGGTGACGTGGAAATTTGGAGAAACCGTGTAATTGTAGAAGATGAGAAGGTTGAAAACCCAAATACTCAGATAGCACACTCAGAGGCTAAGAAGATTGAACCTGACTTTGAAGTAGGTGAAGATGTATCTGAACCGGTGAAATTCAGCGAGTTTAGCCGTAGGGCCATCTTAGCTGTAAGGCAGAATCTTAGCTCACGTATTTCACAACTTGAAAAGGAATCATTATTCAAGAAATATAAAGACAAAGAAGGCGATATAGTAAGCGGTGAAGTTTACCAGATCTGGAAGAAAGAGATACTTATTATGGATGATGAAGGCAATGAACTTATCATGCCAAGAACAGAACAGATTCCATCTGACTTCTTTAAGAAAGGTGACAGCATACGTGCCGTTGTATCAAAAGTAGATATGAATGGAACTACACCTATAATTACTTTATCACGTACATCGCCACTATTCCTTGAGCGCCTATTCGAAATGGAAGTACCTGAAATATTCGACGGACTTATTACCATTAAGAAAATCGTTCGCGAACCAGGCGAAAGAGCAAAAGTGGCTGTTGAATCATACGATGACAGGATTGACCCTGTTGGAGCATGCGTTGGTGTAAAAGGCTCTCGTATTCACGGTATTGTCCGTGAATTAAAGAACGAAAATATCGACGTTATCAATTACACAAGCAACCCTACCCTGCTTATTACCAGGGCACTTAATCCTGCTAAAATAACCTCTATTAAATTAGAAGAAGAAACCAAGCATGCTAATGTGTTCCTGAAACCTGACCAGGTATCACTTGCTATTGGTAAAGGCGGGCATAATATTCGCCTTGCTGCAAGGTTAACCGGTTATGAAATTGATGTTTACAGAGATGCTGAAAACTATACAGAAGACGTTCCATTAGAAGAATTTGCAGATGAAATTGAAAGCTGGATACTCGACGAACTCAAATCTATTGGTTGCGATACAGCTAAGAGCGTATTGGAGCTTGGTGTAGAAGAGTTGGTTAAGAGAACTGACTTAGAAGAGGAAACGATCAATGAAGTTCGCAGCATTTTACAAAAAGAGTTTGAGCAATAAAAAAGTAACTTTGAATCCCCATTCGGTAATAATTATATGGCAGAAGGCACACATAGGTTAAGTAAAGTAGCAAAAGAGCTCAACGTGAGCGTTAGCACACTCGTTGAATTCCTTGGTACACAAGGATTCAAAACGGAGTCGAATCCTAACGCGAAGATCACCGATGCGCAATATGCACTGGTTCGCAAGGAATATGAAGGCGAGAAAAAAGTAAAAGACGATGCAAAATCGCAATACGTTGAAAGGCCTGTATTTGTAGAGGAGGAACCAAGGAAGAAAAAGGATGAGGTGCCTGTTATTAAGCCTAAAAAAGTTGAACCAGAAGTTGAGAAAAGGGAAAAAGTAAAGCTGGAAGAACCTAAGATCATCAGCAAGATAGAACTACCTGAAGCCCCTGCCAAAAAAGGCCGTGGTAAAAAGAAGGTAGAAGAAGAACCTAAAGCTGTTGAACCTGAAAAGCCGAAAGCTGAAGAAAAGCCTATCACCATTGTTGAACCGGTAAAGGAAAAAGAAAGGGAAAGACCAAAAGAAGATTTCGTTCCTACCCAATTCAGCAAGCTGGAAGGGCCAACTATTATTGGTAAGATAGATCTTCCTAAGCCTATCGCATCTTCGGCAGGACCTAAAAATGATGGTAACAAAAAGAGGAAGAGGATATTTAAGAAAGAATATAGCCGTGAGGATGTTCAGAATACAACACAACAACCATCTACTGCTCCTAAAAAGGGACCTCCTAAACGCAATGAACCACGCCCTGAATTAACTGACGAGGAAATTCAGGCACAGATAAAAGAAACCCTTGCACGCCTTAGCGGACAAGGTAAATCGAAAGCTGCCAAATACCGCCGCCAGAAGCGTGACATAGTTAGTGAAAAGATGCAGCAGGAAGCGGAAAAAATGGAGCAGGAAAAGAAAACATTGAAGGTTACAGAATTCGTTTCGGCGAATGAATTAGCCAAGATGATGGACATACCTATACAGAATATTATTTCTACATGTATGAGTTTGGGCCTTTTCGTTTCCATTAACCAACGGTTGGATGCAGAAACTATAACTATAGTAGCACAGGAATTCGGCTTTGAAGTTGAGTTTGTAAGCGTAGACGTACAAGAAGCGATAAAGGTAGAAGAAGACAAAGAAGAAGATCTTTTACCACGTTCACCAATTGTTACAGTAATGGGTCACGTTGATCATGGTAAAACATCATTACTCGATTATATTCGTAAAACAAACGTAATTGCCGGTGAAGCCGGAGGTATTACACAGCACATCGGTGCATATAACGTTACATTGGAAAGCGGCAAAAAAATAACTTTCCTTGATACACCGGGTCACGAAGCGTTTACCGCTATGCGTGCCCGTGGTGCACAGGCGACTGACGTAGCTATTATTGTAGTAGCTGCTGACGATGGTGTGATGCCACAGACAACTGAAGCTATTAACCACGCACAAGCTGCGGGTGTACCTATGATCTTTGCCATTAACAAAATGGATAAACCAGGTGCTAATCCTAATAAAATTAAGGAAGCACTTGCCGGTATGAATATTCTGGTGGAAGACTGGGGTGGTAAATACCAATGCCAGGAGATATCTGCCAAGAAAGGAACAAATATTACTGAGCTACTTGAAAAAGTATTGCTGGAAGCAGAAATACTTGACCTGAAAGCTAACCCGAACAAAAGAGCTAATGGTATTGTTATTGAATCAGCTCTTGATAAAGGTAAGGGATACGTTACTACCATTCTCGTAGAAGGTGGCACATTACACGTAGGTGATGTTATGGTTGCCGGATGCTATAGCGGTAAGGTTAAAGCTATGCACAACGAAAGAAATGTACCTATCGATGGTGCAACTCCATCTATGCCTGCACTTATCTTGGGACTTGATGGTGCGCCGCAAGCAGGTGACCAGTTCCATATTGTAGAATCGGAAACTGAAGCAAGAGAGATTGCTAACAAGCGTTTGCAATTGCAACGTGAACAAGGCTTAAAGACCAAGAAACATATTACGCTTGATGAAATCGGAAGGCGTTTGGCTATTGGTGACTTTAAAGAATTGAACGTTATCGTAAAAGGTGACTTTGACGGTTCTATAGAAGCATTGTGTGATTCATTACAGAAGCTTTCTAACCAGAAGATACAGGTGAACATTATACACAAGGGTGTAGGTGCCATTACCGAATCTGACGTAGTACTTGCATCGGCATCCAACGCTATTATACTTGGTTTCCAGGTAAGACCTTCGGTAAGTGCGCGCAGGCTTGCTGAACAGGAACAAATTGATATCCGCCTCTACTCCATCATATACAATGCAATAGAAGAAGTACGTGCTGCTATGGAAGGTATGTTGAGCCCTGAAATGCAGGAGAAGATACTTTGTAACTTAGAAGTTCGTGAAGTATTTGATGTATCGAAAGTGGGTAACGTAGCAGGTTGTATGGTACAAAGTGGTAAAATAACACGTAATACTAAAGTTCGCGTAATACGTGATGGTATTGTAATACACGATGGAGAACTTGGTTCACTCAAGCGTTTCAAAGACGATGTGAAAGAAGTTGTTTCAGGTTACGAATGCGGATTGAACATCAATAAATTCAACGACATTAAAGTTGGTGATATTATTGAGGGTTACGAGCAAATACAGGTAAAAGCGAAGTTATAAAACTAGTATTGTGCCTTCCGCTCTAACAGAAAGGTATTTATCTATCAAGCAAAGCATACCTGCCAATATTACATTGGTAGTAGTATCTAAGTTTCAACCTATTGAATCTATACAAGCTCTATATGATGCAGGGCATCGCATTTTTGGCGAAAACCGTGTGCAGGAGCTTATGGAAAAACAGCCTAAACTACCTACCGATATTCAATGGCATTGCATAGGCACATTACAGACTAACAAGGTAAAATATATTGCTCCTTTTGTTTCGCTGATTCATTCAGTAGATAGTCAAAAGCTTTTACTGGAAATTGACAAACAAGCGAAAAAGAATAACAGAGTGATTGATTGCCTGCTCGAGATGTTCGTTGCACAAGAAGAAACCAAACATGGCCTTAGTTTTGAAGAAGCCGAGACAATTTTTTCTTCTACTGCATTAAGCAATGTCCGAATAAAAGGTTTTATGGGCATGGCAACCAATACCGATAATAAAGAACAAGTACAGAATGAATTCCAAACACTTGCGGGGTTCTATAAAAAACATGAGGCACAGTATAACTTAGAATACCTGAGCATGGGTATGAGCGGTGATTATAAGATAGCTATTGAAGAAGGTAGTAATATGATTCGGGTTGGGAGCATTATATTCAGTGAAAAGTTGAAAGTGTAAAGTTAAAAGTGAATACAGTTTTCCCCAGAGGGGAAATATATTAATAACCCCGAGTTTAAACTCGGGGTATATATAGCAAACAAGCATTATTCTCCCTCTCAATTGTAGAGAGGGGTTAGGGGTGAGTAATTCTGTAGTAATATTAGTTAAACCAATCGTACATCTTTGGTAATTCCAAAGCGCTCTTCTCCGCACTTTGTAAATCTCTCAACACTTTTCCTTCATTCATTTGTATAAGCCGATTACCATACTGGTGAGCATCTTTAAGGTTATGGGTTATTAAAACGGCAGTTAACTTATACTCTTTGATAAGATTATTGGCAGTCTCCAAAATCAATGCTGCACTACGTGGATCAAGCGCTGCTGTGGGTTCATCCAGCAATAATATTTGGGTATCATCCATCACACTCATTAACAATGTCAGCGCTTGCCTTTGGCCGCCAGATAAAGTTCCCATGGCTTGTTCCAATTTATTCTCAAGCCCCATGCCTAGTGTTGCAATCTTGTCTCTCACCTGCTTTTTGAATGCCTCATTGACACCAATAACCAGTTTCTTTTGGGACGTGCGAATAGCAGCTAAGCGGAAATTATCAAGTATACTTAAGTCAGAAGCGGTTCCACTTAATGGGTTTTGGAAAACCCTGGCAATCCATTTACTGCGCCTGTACTCAGCCAAACGAGTAACATCTTTATTCGATATTAGCACTTTGCCATTCGAACCAATTTCAGCACCCGATATAACATTGAGAAGCGTAGTTTTCCCTGAGCCGTTAGAACCCACTAATACAACAAATTCTTCTTTTTGAATGGTTAGCGAAACATCATTCAAGGCAATTACCTCGTTTACCTTCCCCCTATTGAAGACCTTTGATATGTGTTGTAGTTCAATCATTTCTCTTCAGGCGAGGGATTATTACAATAAGCAACACGAAAGATGCAGTTACCAGTTTAAGCAAGTTAGGATCAACACCTATTGATAAAGTAAATGCAAGTACAAGCTGAAATAAAATGCTTCCACATAGAACAATTACCAATGAGCCCATTATGGAGGTTATGTCCCACCATTTAATTAGCGCTTCGCCTATCAATACGGAACCAAGCCCCGTAATAACAATGCCAATACCCATATTTATGTCGGTAAAGTTCTGGAACTGTGCAACCAGGTAGCCACTCAAAGCAGTTAAGGAATTGGCGATAGCCAATCCTATTATTTTCATTTTATTACTGTTGATACCCAATGCCCTTGTCATAGATGCACTATTGCCAGTGGCACGCATAGCTATTCCAAAATCAGTTCGTAAAACATAACCAACAATTAAGGTAATGACTGTAATAAAGATTAAACTGATGATTAGATTATTATAAACCTCATTGGTGAGAAAATGCAGTGATGAAAACACATTTGACACATTCAGCAATGGCACATTGGAACGTCCGAGTATAGTTAAGTTTATAGAATAGAGTGCAGTCATTACCAAAATACCTGCAAGCAGAGCTTCAATTTTAAGTCGAGTATGAATTATGCCTGTTAACATACCTGCAATGGCACCGCTAAGAAGCACGACAGGAATAATAGCTATGGCACTCCAGTGAACAGTTAATAAAACTGTGGTAATTACAGCGCCCAAAGTATAACTACCATCGGTAGTAATATCAGGGATATTGAATATTTTCATGGAAATGAAAATGCCCAGTGCCATAGCAGAAAGGCAAAGCCCCAGTATTAGCGCTGTAAGGTAAAACTCCATTATTGAACTGCTTCGAAATTACCAGGAACTCCTATTGCAAAACGCAGAGCCGCCTCCTTATTATACACTCTTTTGCGCAGTTTCACCATTTCCCATTTCAATCCGTTGGTAGATTTATTCTTTAACAATAGTGCAGCCTGCTCCCCTGCCTGGTAGCCCCATTGATAAATATCAGCACCATAAGCTGCAACAGCACCTCGTGCAACTAATCCCGCTTCACTGGTAAATATGGGCACCTTGGCATCATTGCATGCTTTCAATATGGTTTCAAATGAACTGAATACCGTATTATCAGGATTGGCAAAAAAAGCATCAATATTTTTCTGGAGCAGCGCCTTTGTTACCAATTGCACATCGGCTGAACTATTTACCGGCAAAGAAACTAATTCAATATCTAATTGTTTGGCAAGTTGTTGAATTCTCGCAAGTGCCTCGGTTGATTGTGGTTCACTCTGGTTATAGATCATACCTACTCTATGTTTAGCACCCAATGTTGCCTCAGATTGAATTTTTGGTCCAAGCAATTTAGGAATGAGTGCAAAAGATGTATCAATATACCCAAGGTCCTCTGCCACACCGAAGAGATTAGCCGGAGCATTACCCTGCTGATCTGTAACCTTCATTAGTTGGGGAGTAGGAGATACCATCATAAACACCGGAATATCTTTTGTGTTTTGAATGGCAGTAATGGTTGAAAGCGAAGGATTAGTGGCTATTAAATTCACCTGTTCGGAAATGAAATATTTTATTGAAAGTGTAAGTTTAGGAATATCTCCTTGGGCATTACGGTATACTACTTTCAATGTATTATCCTGCTCCGAAAAACCATTCTTTTTCAAGGCATCTAAAAAGCCCTGCTTAGCTTGGGCAATGGTATTGTCCTCAAAGGCATCAGCAAATCCTATTACCGGTATATTACTCGTAGGCCCTTTGCAGCCAAAGAAAACTATCGCGATTACTAACAAGCATATATATCTTTTCATTCCTGCCATATTCTTTATACCAAACAAAGATAGAAGTTAAGAATATCGATAAACATTCTGGGGTAATTGATTTATTATCTTTGTTGTGATGAAGACGGTTTACTTTAGGGAAAACATGCGGATAGCGCTTAGCTCAATTGCCGGGCAACTATTGCGTACTGTACTTACCATTATCATTATTGCCATTGGTATTATGGCTCTGGTGGGCATTCTTACTGCTATTGATGCTATGAAACAAGCCATCAATAGCAATTTTTCAAGTATGGGTGCTAACACATTTACTATCCGTAACCACGATGCAAACATACGTGTAGGCCGTGGTGGCAAAAGGCCAAAAGTATACCGTAGTATAAATTATAGAGATGCCACAGCCTTTGCAGAAAGGTTTCAATTTCCGGCTATAACTTCAATATCGACTGAGGCAAGTGGAACAGCTACGGTTAAGTACCAGGGTCAAAAAACGAATCCAAATGTAGATATAGTGGGTTCAGATGAGAACTACATGATAACTGCAGGCTATGATATGAAAGAGGGCCGTAGCTTTTCAAAACTGGAAATAACTGATGGAAGGCGAGTAGCAATTATAGGCCAGGATATTGTTGATGCCTTATTTAAAAAGCATGAGGACCCACTTGGAAAAGACATTACCATAGGGGATGGCGGTACATTTAAAGTGATTGGTGTGCTGCAATCGAAAGGAAATAGTTTTGGATTCAGTAGTGATAGAATATGCATTGTACCTGTGAATGTAGTGCGTGAATTTGCAACTACCATAGGTGATCTTACCTTTAATATCAGCATTAGGGTAAATAACCAGAACCAAATGCAATCTGCAGTAAGCGAAGCTACCGGGGTATTTCGTATTGTACGTGAAATACCGGTTGGTAAAGACGATGATTTTAGCGTAAGTAAAAGCGATGACCTTGCGAACATCTTAATAAAAAATATAAGCACACTTACTATTGGTGCAACTGTAATTGGCATAATAACATTATTTGGAGCCGCTATCGGTTTAATGAATATAATGCTTGTATCTGTTACAGAACGCACCATGGAAATAGGTGTAAGAAAAGCCATTGGTGCTACCAGTGCCCTTATTCGCAATCAATTTTTAATTGAGGCAATTGTTATTTCTCAGTTAGGAGGATTGTTTGGAATAATACTTGGAATATCAATTGGTAACTATATGGCAATCATTTTTGGTATTGGCTTTATAATACCTTGGTTGTGGATATTTACCGGTGTTACTATTTGCCTTATTGTAGGTATAATTTCAGGCATATACCCTGCTATTAAAGCATCAAGGCTCGATCCTATCGAGGCCCTGCGGTATGAGTAAAATTATCTTTATTTTTTAACCACCTTGGTATTGTAGTAATGGCACCATTTCGTAATGCCACACTTTTCGCATAATGGTTTACGCGCAAGACATACATAACGGCCATGTAGAATCAACCAATGGTGTGCAAGTGGAATCTTTTCTTCCGGTATATACTTTATAAGTTGAAGCTCGGTCTGCAAAGGGTTCTTTGCATTTGTAGTGAGACCTATTCTTGCTGATACCCTTTGAACATGGGTGTCTACAGCCATTTTAGGTTGATTGTACACTACCGATGCAATTACATTTGCGGTTTTTCTTCCAACACCTGGAATAGTGGTAAGTTCTTCAACAGTATCAGGAACAGAACCGTTGAATTTCTCCATTATGACTTTGGACCCATTCACCAGATAACCGGCTTTGCTATTGGGATAGCTGATACTTTTAATGTATTCCCTTACTTCGTCTATAGAAGCTTCTGACATTGCTCTTGCATCGGGATATTTTTTGAAAAGCGCAGGAGTCGTCATGTTTACACGCTTATCGGTGCACTGAGCCGATAAGACTACTGACACCAGCAATTCAAAAGGATTGTTGTAATGCAACTCAGTAGCTGCATTTGGCTGGTGTTTTTCGAAATAGGTAATAATGTGGCTAAATAGCTCTGCTTTTTTCATGCGGTAAAAATACGCTTTAAAGCAAACCTATGTAGCCTGAAATACTAAGCTTAATTGCCAAGGTATTCGATGAACCCGCCTGTAATTTCAGAAGATTCAACACGTAAGGCCTTCGAGTAATTTAGGATATTCTCAATAGTTTGGCGTGAAGGTTCGCTTAGCTTTTGGCCATTTAACTCTGCTGCTGTATGGCGAACAGAGGTGTCTGTTCCGGATTGGGGAAGTAAAAAAGGAGTAGTTTTTTTTTGCATGCAATATGTAGTTTTAGATTTAACATATAAGTAAAACGCAGCTTTTTAACAATTATTGTTTAAGTAAGCCTTAATTTCAAATACGCCTGTATATCAGTATCTTAATAAAGTAAATATCAAAAAAACACCCCGATATTGCTATCAGGGTGATACATAAAAACTACAATAAACTGTTTAAGCAGACAAAGCAATCTGATGCTCGTCAGCAAGGCGCCTTAAATTAATAAGCGCATAGCGCATTCTACCCAAGGCAGTATTTATACTTACATTGGTGTGGTCAGCTATTTCTTTAAAGCTCATATCGTAATAGTGTCGAAGTATTACTACTTCCTTCTGTTCTTGTGGTAAATGTTCTACCAGCTTACGCACATCTTTGCGTATCTGGTGTTTTACCAAAGTATCTTCATGAGAGTGGTCCTCCACCTTAATCACATCGAATATATTGGTAACCTTGCCGTCAGGCCTCACAATCTTGCTAACGGTAGAGATACGTCCACTCTGCCTGAAGTGGTCAATCATAAGGTTATGAGCTATACGCATGACCCATTGAATGAATTTGCCTTCACCGGAATACTGTTGCTTCTTTAAAGTTTTAATCACTTTAAAGAATGTTTCCTGAAAAACATCTTCAGCAACATTTCGGTCGCGCGCTACATTAAGAATGTAGGTAAAGACTCTTTTTTTGTGGCGTTCGAGAAGTTCGGCAATTGCACACTCTTCTCCCTGTTGGTAGCGACGAATTAATTCGTCGTCTTGAATAAACTGCTCCATGTGAGGTTACTTTTTTTAAGGTAAAAAGAGTAGCAGTCTATCCTATGGGCGTGTGTGTGTTTGGGTTATTATTAAAACAAATGTATGTTAATTTGTGTTAATCAACAAAAAAGGGGATGTCTTTTTTTAAGACATGCTTACAATTCACTGATAATCAATAGTTAAAAATCAAAAACTCAACCTTTCCTATATAACCAGTCTTCCGGATTAAGCTTGATTGAGCCTCCTTTCCATATCTCCAAATGTAGCTCAGTCTTACCATCTTCCCCATTGAACAGTATGGTTCCAATGGTTTGTTTAGTGGTCACATTATCACCTGCCTTTACAAATACATCCTTTAAGTTTGCATATACAGTAAGGTATTCACCATGCCTTATAATAACTACCTTACCCGAGGAAGGGACCTCAGCTATACCTGTCACAACTCCCTGAAAAACAGTTCTTGCCACCGCTCCCTTGCTGGTAGCTATATCTATACCATTATTTGAAACCGTTATTCCCGGCATAGGAGAATAAGAACCGAATTGCTTAAAAATATCACCTTCTACCACAGGCCATGGCAAGCTACCTTTATTACTCTCAAATGTTTTCGATAACGCTTTAGCTTCAGGAGTTAATGATAATTCATTGGTTTTTGTCCCAGTAGTATGAGTTTTTGCATTCGCACGTTTTATCTCATCCTCTATTATCTTGTGAATTGCTTCATCTAATTTCTTAGCTGCTTTTTGCTTTTCAGCAATTTGCTTACGCAGTTCCTTTTCTTTGCCCTGTAACTTCGCGAATACTTTCTGTTGTTCAGCCTTCTCCTTTGTTAGTTCTTCTTTTTGCGATTGCTCACTAACCAGCAATTCTTTCTTTTCATCTTTCTTCTGCTGCAAATCAGTCACCTTTACGTTCAAATCCTTTTTAGTTGAATCGATCAATATGGCCTGCCTGTGCCTATAAGAACTGTATTCCTGCAAGTATCTCATCCTCATTACAGCCTGTTCAAAATCTTTTGAAGCAAAAATGAACATAAGCCGGTTAGATGAGCTTTGATTCTTGTATGCATCATAAATCATCCTGGCATATTCTTTTTTCAGGTCATCCAGCTTTACTTCCATTACTCCAATTGAATCATTGCCCTCATCAATCTGCCCTTGCATTATTTCAATCTCATTGTTCATGGTTGAAATAATTTCCTCACGTACACTTATCTTCTTGTTAAGCATCAGCAGTTCATTAAGGGTAATCTCTTTGGTATTGGTAGTCTTAGCCAGCATTTTGTTCAGACTGGCCATCTCCTTCTGAAGTTCCTTTTTCTTCTCTTCCAACTCATCCTTTTTATCCTTTTGAGCAAAAAGAATACCTGAAAAACTCATGAACAGAATTAGACAACATGTTCTGCTAATACTGTATACGCGCATATTTGGCAGGAATGGCAAAAGGTGTTTCTTCTTTTAATTGGAAGTTAAGCTTCTTATATTTCAAGTCAATCTTTATTGTTTTCCCGGCTGCTATTACATACTGAATATGCATGGGAAACATTACCGAATCGACGGCCTGAAAATCGTCATAATAGGCGTCGAAAGTACGGTGATTTGCAAAATCTTCTACACGTATCCTGTTAATATGATAGTCCTTGGTATCAAACCATATTATCTGTGCATCCTCTTTGCTCCTGATATGCCTGTTACGAAAAACAGCTCTCTTAATATTTCTTTTCCTAATGGTACTTAATACATATTGCGACTTACCATCGTAAAAGCCCCTTAATTTAGCAGTATCATTATAAAAATCGATACTGGTGCCCATCATCACTGCTTGTATCAGTTCAAAATCAATATCTGTTTCAAGTAATGAATCTATATAGTCGTAATTGCCCTTAAAATACCTGTCATTAATGCGATCCATGAACATAGCAGTATCCAGGTTAAGCAGTGCTCTTACCCCTTCAATGCCGATTTTAGATATTGACATCCAGACTATACTATCTTTCTTCATTCTTACCACGCCGCCGAAAGATGTTTCGGTACTATCAACTTGCATATCCATTGTAAAATGGGCGCTTAGCCAATGGAAATTTAATTTACGGCTTTTTAGTTTGGACAAAAGCTGAGAAGTATTTTCCTTTTTAAGGGTTGTACTCAGAGCAGTATGATCTCCGCTAACCTGTATGTTATGATTGGTTTTACAGGAAACAATAAGCACTAAACAGATGAGCAGAGCCGCCAGTTTATTCATTAACACCTATCATTCTATTTATCGTACAATTGTTTATCACGTATCTTTTTATCAAGCAGGTCAGATTTTAAACCCATGTCCTTTGCCTTTTGCCAATTATCGAATGCCTTATCCTTATCACCTGATCTGTACAGAATATCACCGTAATGATCAAAAACAGATGGGTCTGTATTTCCACCCGCACTTAAAGACTTTTCTTCCCAATATTTAGCATCCTGGTATTTGCCCTGTCTGTATAATATCCATGCATAGGTATCAAGATAGGAAGCATTGTTAGGAGATAAGAAATTAGATTTTTTAGACATAAGCTCTGCCTTGTCTAACATAGTATCGCGCACCGATAAATAATAACTGTAGTTATTCAGCACATAATCATCATTCGGATTTAATTTAAGATCGGCTTCGTATGCCGAATCGGAAGATTTATAACGTTTCGCGTAATAATAAACATCGCCAAGGTTTGCATAAAACTGCAAGGTAAGAGCAGTGTCATTTATTACATAGTCAATACCATGAGTGAGTGAATTAACGGCTACATCGTAATTCTTTTCCTGAATATTTGCTATGCCGTTGAACAAATAAGGAACAGGATAGTTTGGGAAGAGCGATATGGCATCTTTACTCGTTCTTCCAAGATTATTATAATCTCTCAGTTGTGCATATACTTGCAATAACTGGCTCCACATTACATACTTACTGCTGTCCTCTTGCAATGCCGCAACATATTGGTCGCGGGCTTCTATATACTCATGATTACGTACAAGAAGATCGCCATATATGGCGTGTGCTTTTGGTTCATTAGGATTAGCCTTAACCATAATGTCGCACAATTCAAGGCCCTGTGAATTTAAGGTATCATGTCCATTACTCAGTTGGTAAAAGCTAAGCACAATACGCATTTTTGTTTCTATCTCAAGGCTGGGTTGTTTAAAGGCCAATTTCAATTCTTCGAATGATTTTCTGTAGTCCTTTTGTTTATCAGTACGATAATAATCAGCTAATGATAAATGCACTAAAGGATCATTAGGAGAAACCTGTTCCAGTTTTTTATACACCTCAAATGCCTTATCCCCCTTACCTTCCATCTCATATAAATCACCCAACATATTATAATACAATGTCTGGGTACTGTCATGATTAATCAGCCTTTGCACCTGCATTTCTGCCTTAGGGTAATCTTTTGCACGCTCGTAAATCTTTATCTCTTCATGAACAAGTTCATCGTTAAAAGTAGGGTCCAGCTTTTCTATGGCCTGGTATGTTGCAGCTGCCTCCTCATATTCCTGTGCTTGTATTTGAGCCACTGCTAGCTTAAAATAATAGTCGGTAACACTTGGGTGAGCTTTTACCAACCCGTCATATACATTTATCACATCTTTATACATGCCTTTATCCTGCAAGCATTCCGCATAAAGTTCCTCATACCAAACATTGTTTGGTTCTTGCCGCACTGCTTTAGTAGCATAGGTTATTGCGCTGTCAGGCTTTTTATCTGCCTCCAGAATATCACCTATTTCAAAATTTGCAGCTGAGTTATTTGGGTCTATAGCAAGGCATTCCCTAAATAAAAATAATGCCTCATTATAGTTGCCAAGAATTCTTTGTTTACTAGCATCATAATAGTCGCCTTTAATTTTATCTCTCTGCTCAGCAGTAAGCGGCTTACTTGCAGTTTTATTAACAGCAACTGTAGCTTTTTTAGTTGTGGAACAAGACGAAAGGAATATTACCGGCAATACAAATGCAGATAGGTATAAGCTCCACTTATATAGCCGGTTTAACATAATTAATCTTTACAAATATTATAATCGCCAAGGTTTAACTTAGCCTGATTGCCATGGTATTGTACATGGCTTCCTATCATAGAATCGGCTATGTTGGCACCTGCAATTATTGTATTCTCTTGTATAATACAATCGAACAAAATCGAATTCTCTATTTTACAATTTTGGCCAATAGATACATGCGGACCAACTACTGAATTCTTAATATGTACGCTTCCATCAATAGAACATGGTTCAATGATCACTGAGTTCTCTAATGTGGCAGATGTTTTTTTCTGAGGCTTGGCATCCAACAATCTTTTATTGGTAAATAACATAGCTTCCTTATTTCCACAATCTAGCCATTCAGCTACCTGTGCCACAGTAAACTTCGTGCCCTTCTTTTTCATATTTTCAAGGGCATTTGTCAACTGATACTCGCCTTTTTCTTTAATATTGTTATCTATTAAATATTGCATTTCCTTTTTAAGGTATTCGCCATCGCGGAAATAGTATATACCAATAATAGCAAGATCAGAAATAAACTCTTGCGGCTTTTCGACAAAATCAGTTATAATATTATGCTTGTCGAGCTTAACCACCCCAAATGGTTTAGGGTCAGCAACCTTTTGCACCCATATCACACCATCCTGTGCGTCGTCAATCTTTACTTCACCTCTGAATAATGTATCGGCAAATGCTACTATAATCTTTCCTTTCAAAATTTCAGATGCACACAGAACTGCATGGGCAGTTCCTAATGCTTCTTCCTGGTAAAATATCCTTCCTTTAGCTCCTGCCCTTTCAGCCACTTTTAACAAATTCTGTTCAACTTCTTTGCCAAAATGGCCTATAACAAAACCTATTTCATCAATTTTTTCTTTGCTCATAGCGCATATATCCTCTACTAAATGTTGTACCATTGGTTTACCTGCCACAGGTAATAGAGGTTTTGGCACGGTAAGTGTATGCGGCCTCATGCGCTTACCTATTCCTGCCATTGGAATTATCAGTTTCATACAATTATTAATTAGACGATTTCTTATTTAAATACCTTTTACTTCTTGCCCGTATGGCCAAAGCCTCCGCTGCCACGCTCAGTTTCCATTAGCTGTTCAACTTCTACCCATTCTACACGTTCGTGGGCTGCAATTATAACTTGTGCAATGCGCTCACCATCATTAATGCTGAAATCCTCCTCTGAAAGATTTATCAGCAACACCTTCACTTCACCTCTATAATCTGCGTCGATAGTGCCTGGAGAGTTAAGAACTGTTATTCCATTTTTAAATGCCAGTCCGCTACGTGGGCGCACTTGTGCTTCATGCCCAACAGGTAATTCAATAAACAATCCGGTTGGTACCAAAGCCCTTTGCATAGGCTTAAGGACCATAGGAGCATCAAGATTAGCCCTTACATCAAATCCTGCCGATGCTACTGTTGCATATTGTGGCAAAGGGTGTTTTGACTTATTTATGACTTTTACTTTCATGATTTACTGTTTAATCTTTTACTATTTCTTTAATAAGGAGAACGAAGGTTTTTCAATAAAAAATACAACTGAAGCAAAAAGAAGAATGAGACTATTATTAACTATTAATTCCATGGCTCTAGACTCAAAACTTATCTGCCGGCTCACAAAATACAAAGTTAATGATATTGCAAAGTATAACCCAATTCTAAGCATTTCAAATTTTACCGGGAAATGTTTCATGCTAATAAAGTACGATAATACCATAGTGGAAGCATAGCAAATTAAGGTTGCCCATGCCGATGCCATGTATCCATAGCGTGGTACAAATATTATATTTATTGCAACTGTAACAATTGCCCCGAAGACTGTCAGATATGCACCGTAAATAGTTTTATGCGCCAGCTTATACCACATGGAAAGATTATAGAATACACCCAGGCAGAGGTTGGCAATCAGAAGAATAGGGACTACCTTTAAACCCGACCTGAAATTTTTACCCACATAACCCTGTATCCACGATAAATTGAGCATGGTACCAAGGAAGATGAGCAGGCAAATTATAATGAAGTATTTGATAATGTCGGCATATGTCTTCTTGAAATCTTCTGACTTGGCATTAGCAAAGAAGAAAGGCTCAGCTGCGTATTTATATGCTTGCACGAACATGGTTATAATGATGGAAATTTTATAACAGGCTCCATAAATACCTATTTGTTCTCTAGCTATATTATCGGGTAATAGGTAAAGTAGAATAATCCTGTCAAGTGTCTCATTTATCATACCTGCAAAGCCTGCTAATAAAAGCGGGAGAGCATAAGGCATTATCCTTCTCCATAAAGCCATATCGAAATGAATACCTGCTTTAAGCATGGTCGGCATTAATAATACCACACTAATAAGATTAGATAAAACCTGGGAAATAAATATGTAGCCTATGCCAATTTCAGGATTATAGATATGCTGAACAATGCCATAGAATGAGCTATTTGGATTGGCAAATATTTTGGGACAAAGAACAATGAAGAATACATTGAATATAATGTTGGAAAGGATATTCATCGTTTTAACCATTGCGAAAATCCTTGCCTTATTCTGCTCCCGTAACTTTGCAAAAGCTATTGACGATAGTGCATCTGTAGTTAAAATAAGCGCTACCCAAACAATGTATTCAGGATGGGTTGGGTCTTTTACGAACGCAGCTAAATTATCCTTGAACAGATAAGCAAGTCCCAGAAATATCGCTGAGGTAATTGTTACTGAAGTAAGAATAGTGCTGTATACCTTCTGTTTATCCTCTTGCAGTCGAGAGAAATTGAAAAGTGAAGTTTCCATACCATATGTAAGCACTATATTCAAAAACGACATATAGGCGTACAAGGATGTTACTGTACCATAATCGGCAGGAGAAAAAACACGGGTATAAATTGGAACCAGTAGATAATTAAGCAGCCTGCCTACAATGCTGGGTAGTCCGTAAACAACCGTCTGTCCTGCTAAAGCCTTTACTTCTTTCAATTAGTCTCAGAATAAATCAGCGGCCTGCAAATTGAGGCTTACGCTTCTCTATAAACGCATTAATACCTTCTTTAATATCTTCTGTGGTAAAACATTTTCCAAATTCAGTCAATTCTCCTTCAAAACCTTTTTGTGTGCCATCATACTGATTAGCAGCTGCTATTACACTTGCTATCGCAGCAGGCGATTTTGTCTTTATCACATTTAGTAACTCCGTACACTTTGCAATAAGGTTATCTGCCGGAACTACATAATTTACGAGTCCTAATTCAAGAGCCTGCTGGGCACTTAACATATCTGCAGTCATCATTAGTTCAAGGGCTTTGGTTCTGCCAATGTAACGTATAAGCCTTTGGGTACCACCATATCCGGGTATCAATCCAAGATTAACTTCAGGCTGACCGAATTTTGCATTTTCAGTTGCTACCCTCAGGTGACATGACATTGCTAATTCACAACCACCACCCAATGCAAAACCATTAATGGCTGCTATTACAGGCTTAGGGCAATCTTCTACACTTTGAAAAACTTCCTGACCTGACCATGCCATTGCCTTACCCTGATCACCACTCAAGCCCATAAATTCCTTTATATCAGCACCAGCTACAAACGCTTTTGGCCCTTCACCAGTAATGATAATTCCTGAAACCGATTTATCATTCTTAGCTTGCTTTATTGCTTCGCCAATATCCTGAACCGTTTGCCTGTTAAGGGCATTTAGCCTATCTGGGCGGTTGATGGTAATTATGCAAATGCTGTCTTTTACTTCAAACTTAAGTGTTTCAAATGTGCTCATCTTTATTCGTTTAAAAATTGCGGTGTTCTTTCACCCAATGTTGAATATACTCTACAATAATATGTGTATCCGTTCCCGGAGGAAAAAGCTTACCCACTCCTATCTTCGCCAATTCTGTCATGTCTTTATCTGGTATAACTCCACCACCCGTAAGCAACACATCATTCATCTTCTTTTCCTGCATCAGCTTCATCACTTTAGGGAAAGCTGTGTTATGCGCACCCGAAAGTATGCTTAACCCTATCACATCCACATCCTCCTGCAAAGCCGTATTTACCACACTTTCAGGGGTTTGGTGTAAACCCGTATATATCACTTCCATTCCCGCATTGCGTAGAAATGAAGCTATAACTTTAGCTCCTCTGTCATGCCCATCGAGGCCGACCTTAGCTACAAGTACCCTTATTGGGCGGTTTATTTCAGATTTTATTGCCATTATCGTTCGCAAATTTAGGATATTTCCCAAGCAAGAGTTTTTCTACCACTTCAGGATAATATTTATGCTCCAGTTCATGTATCTTTTGTGCTAGTGTTGTAGGTGTGTCCTCTGGAAATACTTCACATTCCTTTTGGAAAATAATCTCACCTTCATCATAATGTTCATTCACATAATGAATGCTTATACCGCTTTTCTTTTCCTGATTCTGAATGACTGCTTCATGCACACGCATCCCATACATCCCTTTACCACCATATGCAGGCAACAAAGCAGGGTGAATATTTACCATTTTATTATGAAAAGCAGAGATAAGATTTTGGGGTATCATCCACAAAAAGCCGGCTAATACAATAAAATCGACCTTTTGCTGAAGTTCATTAACTGCTTTATCACTGTTATAAAAAGTCTCCTTATCAAGCAATAGGAGAGGTATTTCTGCAATAGCAGCCCGTTCTAAAACCCTGGCTTTCGGATTATTACAAACAACAAGAGCAATCTGTATATCACTGCTGTTTTTAAAATAGTCTATAAACCTTTGCACGTTTGTGCCTTCACCCGAAGCAAATATGCCAATTCGCACCATAGTTGGCAAAAATACATTTGTTTAATAAACAAGGGTATGTTAGAAAGTCTTTTATACCTTTGACGGTATAGAAAGAATTTGTAACCATTTTTGCTCTCTCTCGTAGAAAGTATGACCTTAACGCCTTGTTAATGCTGAAAAACTTCACTATCACTCGTTTATATTTTTTATTGTTATGCCTTGTAACAGCAAGTCTTGCTGATGCTAGCACGCTTTATTGGGTGAATAACGGTGGTAACTGGAACGATGCCCACCACTGGGCAACGGTAAGCGGTGGAAAAGGCGGAGCAGGTATACCCGGTTCCAGTGATGATGTAATATTTGATGCTAATTCGTTTGATGATGCAGGTGAGATTGTAAGCATTACCGGTACTGCTACTTGCCGTACCATGCAATGGACAAAAGATGCTTATGACCCCGTACTTGCTGGTACTCAATTCACCGCACTGAATATATATGGCTCACTTGATATCCCACTAAATGTGGATATGAAATATGAGGGAGCAATTAGTTTTAAATCATCGCAAACTAGCAATACCATAAATACTGGTGGCAGGATGTTATCTAACGTTTTTAACATAGATGGCAATGGTTCTTGGAAAATGCTGAATAACCTAATTACTTCTACCAACTTAAATTTAATCTCGGGTGACTTAAACATTAATGGATATATACTGAAATGTAATATTCTAAAAGTTGAGGGAGTATCAAAAAAATCTCTGGATATAACTAATTCTACCGTAAT
This sequence comes from Bacteroidia bacterium, assembly GCA_035485295.1. Lineage (GTDB taxonomy): Bacteria > Bacteroidota > Bacteroidia > JABEUT01 > JABEUT01 > JABEUT01. The sequence goes on along the minus strand of DATHOD010000167.1, from coordinate 1,038 downwards.
AGTAATTAAACAAATAGACGAGGCCTTAGCTCAAAACTTTACAAGTACCGGAAATGCCCAGGTATATTATCAAAGGTTTACAATGGAGCGTTCCATTGGTGATGTTACTAATTCGCATAAGGCTCATAGAGTTACAAGCGTCGATTCTATTCACTATACGGTAATACCTCCTACTTGCAATACACAGGATAGTGGAATAACTTGTAATGGACAAATTATACTCACACAAATTTTCTCATCAGATCCTAGTCCGGGCCCTGGTCCATTTTCAATTTCATTTAATGGAGGACCTTATACGTCAGCTACCAGTATCTCAGGCTTATGTTCAGCTAATCCAAGTTATGGAATAGCCATAGTTGATTCTTTTGATCTTTCCCAAGAAACGTTTACCATAAATTATCCAGCACCGTCTCAATTTCAATTGAATTATACTACACGTGAACCAAGATGTAATGGGTATTGCGACGGATGGATACACGCCCAGATTAAAGGTGAAAATCCGAATTATACCTTTAGCTGGAGTAATGGAACAACCGGCACTGCCGTTGGAAATCCAAGTAATCATTTTTATGATAGCGCATTATGTACTGGTACGTACAAGATACACGTGCAAGATTCTAAAGGCTGTCACAATACACTTCCGAAAATCAATCTTGGTACCCCACCCCCTGTAAAAGTTACTGTGCCAACTATTGTTCCACCTAGCTGTAATGGAGGATGTAATGGTACTGCTACTGCTTCGGCATCAGGTGGTCATGGAGGAGCTTATACTTACTCATGGAATACAATCCCTGTTCAAACTAATGCTACTGCAACAGGTTTATGCGGTGGGTTTACATATGTGGTTAGAGCGTTCGATGATTCCGGGTGTATGGCAACTGATACAATTACTATGCCTCAACCTACAAAAGTTACTGTAAGCACTATACAAAAAAATGTAAGTTGTAATGGGGCTTGTGATGGTACAGCCACTGCAACTGCAACTGGTGGTACACCGGGTTATACTTATTTATGGACCCCGGGCGGAGAAACAACCTC
>DATHOD010000166.1:0-8037 GCA_035485295.1 Bacteroidia bacterium | reverse complement strand
AATAGTACTGTAGCCCCTCCCTTTCTAATTTCATCAATCCTTTGCCTGCATTTTGCCTGGAAGCCTTTATCGCCAACCGCAAGTACTTCGTCAATTAAAAGTAATTCAGGTTGCATAACAGTAACGCTGCTGAAGGCCAAGCGCGATAACATTCCTGTAGAATACATTTTAACCGGCATTCTAAGCTGATCCATTGATAGTTCTGAAAATGCACTAACCTTATCTACCAGTTCGGCAATGGTTTTCTTATTGTAGTTACCACTAAGTGCCATATATATCTTTATGTTCTCAAGGCCTGTAAGTTCAAGCTCTAATCCTGCACCGAGAGCAAGCAGGGGAGATATTTCAATGTTCACTGTGCATTTACCCGATACGGGAACTATTATGCCCGCAATGGTGCGGAGTAGTGTACTTTTCCCTTCTCCATTCCTTCCCATTACTCCAATGCTCTCTCCTTTAAATATGGAAAGATTAATATTGTGTAATACCACTTTATTCTCGAAAGGTGAGAATAAGCCTCCTTTTAATACAAAATCTTTTACAGAATAAATACCCCGTTTATTATGCAGGTAGCTTACTGTTACGTTCTTCAGATTTATTACCGGTGTATTCATGGCTTATAAATTTGAAATAAATCCGTTACGTGTCTTCCTGTAAACCAATACTGCCATTCCAAAAGTAATAAGGCAAATACACAGACAATACAATACGTATTTTATTTCAGGGGACCTGCCTTCATAAAGTACATTGCGTATTATGTAGTAAAAGTGGTAAAGCGGATTCAATTTGTAAATGAATAAGAACTTTGTTGGAATAGTAGCTGATGAATAGGCTATGGGTGTTAAATAAAATAATGCTGGGTTTAATGTTCCCCACAATATGCCTATATCCCTAAAGAAAACGTTTAATGAGCCTAATATTACCCCAAAAGAAAAGGTGAAGAAGGTGAACATAATAACTATGGGGATAAGGTATAATAGGGTCCAGTTTATTTGCAAGCCGAGGAAGAACATAAGTACTGCAAATACAATAAGGCCTATCATGAAGTTTATCAGCTCAGCCCCTTGTTCCGAAACGGCATAATAAAGCTTATTCACGCTAAGTGATTTGATCATGTGTGCATTCCGAATAAATGTCTGACACAATTGGTTGCAGCTGGCTGAAAAGTAGATCCAGAATACCAGGCCGCTAAGCACAAATAAAGGATAGTGAGGTATGGAATTAAATACCTTAGAGAATACGAAAGTGAAAATGAGGAGGTATAAGAGAGGGTGCAGAAAACTCCACACAAAACCAAGAAGGGAGTGCTTATATTTTAACTGGAGGTTTTTGTATACCAGGAAATATAATAAATATGCATTTTTCGATTTCACTTAATGCGTAAAATTGAATAATAGTAATTAAAAAGTCATGTTAACTAAATACCAGTAATTGTGGTGTGCTTTCTGCCCGCGAAATTACATCAATTTTTTTAAGAAAACTAATTTTGTTTTCATCTGCTAACCAGTAGGTTTTGTATAATTTATAAGATTTAGCCTGCTATAATACTGCTATAGGCAATAGTCCTATCTTTGGCATATGCAACAGAAAATGGATATTGCGATTATTGGTGGAGGAGCTGCAGGGTTCTTTGCAGCTATTTCGTGCAAAAGGCATAAGCCCGATGCCAATGTTACCATATATGAGAAAACAGCTAATTTGTTGGCTAAGGTAAAGGTATCGGGTGGGGGAAGGTGTAATGTTACCCACGCCTGTTTTAGTATTGCCCAGCTGGCTAAATATTACCCAAGAGGGGAGAAGCAGTTAAAAAAGGCATTTGTTCAATTCAATACAAACGATACGGTGAAGTGGTTTGAAAACAGGGGAGTGAAACTTAAGACTGAAGCAGATGGCCGCATGTTCCCAATTACAGATGATTCCCAGACTATTATTAATTGCCTGCTTGACGAAACACATAGGTTAGGAATTATAATAGAGGTTCATAAACCTGTAATGGCTATTGAAAAGGAAGATGGCGGATTTAAACTTACATTCAGAGATAAAGTATTACATGCCGATAAAGTAATTATCGCCAGTGGCGGTTCCCCTAAAATAGACGGCTTTAAATGGCTTGAGGACTTAGGGCAAATTATTGAGCCCCCTGTCCCTTCATTATTTACATTTAATATGCCCGAGGAACCTATTAATGAATTAATGGGCGTATCGGTTGAGAAGGCTGGTGTTAGAATTAATGGAACAAAGCTTAGAAGCGAGGGTGCATTGCTAATTACACACTGGGGAATGAGTGGGCCAGCTATACTTAAACTATCCGCCTGGGGTGCGAGGATACTGCATGATTTCAATTACCATTTTAGCGTACAGGTAAATTGGCTTGGTGATTTAAACGAAGAGCAGGCACGTGAGACATTGATGAAAGAAAGAGAGGAACATTTGAAAATGAAAATCAGCAACAATAATCCTTTTCACTTGCCAAACAGGCTATGGTTGTTCTTGTTAGCAAAAGTTGGAATTGACCCTGACAGTATTTTAGAAGAGCAAAGCAAAAAGGATATGAACAGGTTGTTGAATACCTTGTTGACTGATGAATATAAAGTGCAAGGCAAAACAACTTTTAAGGAAGAATTTGTAACTTGCGGAGGAGTTAGCTTAAGCGGGGTAAATATGGATACTATGGAAAGCAGGGTTTGTCCGGGTTTATACTTTACCGGCGAGGTGCTTGATATTGATGGTGTTACCGGTGGGTTTAATTTCCAGGCAGCATGGACAACAGGGTTTATTGCAGGTAAGTTTTCTTCAAAAAGTGAAACACAATGATCAAGTGCATTCCATTTCCAACATTGGAAACAGAGAGATTGGTTTTGCGGCAGTTGGATGCAAGTGATGAGAATGAAATATTCCGGTTGCGATCTGATGAGAAAGTGAATGAATTCCTTGACAGGCCTAAGGCAAATACATTGGATGATGCCAAAAGGTTTATTGAAAAGATTGCCAAAGGAATAAACAATAATGAGAATTTGTATTGGGCAATTACCCTAAAAAATGAAAAGAAATTAATAGGTACTATTTGCCTTTGGAGTTTTTCTTTAGAAAAGAATAGTGCTGAGATAGGGTATGAGCTGCTTCCAGATTTTCAGGGTAAGGGATTTATGCATGAAGCAATTAAGGCTGTTGTGGAGTACGGTTTTAAAACAATGAAACTAGATGCGATAGATGCTTTTACCCATCCACGTAATATAAAATCAATAAAGATTGCGGAACGAAATGGTTTTGTTTACGAAAAGGAAACAGATGATGGAGTGATATACAGCCTTAAGAATAAATAACCTTATCCCATCAATTCACTTAGCTCAAGCCAGCGCAATTGCTTCTCGTCAAGTGACTTTGTGATTTTACCAATCTCAATTGAAAGCCTTACCAGTTCTTCACTGTCAGTGCCTTCAGTATTTATCTGTTCCACTAATGTGGCTTTCTGCTTTTCTAGTTTTTCAATATCCTTTTCCAGGGTTTCGAATTCGAATTTCTCTTTATAGCTAGGTTTACGCTTTGTGGCACTTTCTGCAATTTTAGCCTCGGCTGCTTTTATTTCTTTTTCTACAACAGTTTTGCTTTCAATCTTTTCCTGCTCTTTTTCCAGTTCACGGTAATCGGTATAAGAACCAACAAATATTTTCACATCACCTGTTCCGGTTAATATAAAGAGTTCGTCTGCCAGCTTATCCATAAAGTACCTATCGTGGGAAACGATGATAAGGCAACCGGGGAAGTCTAAAAGGAATTGTTCAAGAGTGCTTAAAGTTATTAGGTCAAGATCATTCGTAGGCTCATCAAGAATCAAAAAGTTCGGATTCTTCATGAGTACAGTAAGAAGGTACAACCTCTTTTTCTCGCCACCACTTAACTTCGATACATAGGTGTATTGCATTTCCGGGTTGAACTGGAACAACTGTAGCAATTGTCCTGCTGTCAGCTTTGTACCATCTCCCATTGGAATGTATTCACCTACATCCTTTATTACTTCTATAACACGCTTGTCATCATTCAGTATCATTCCTTTTTGGGAATAATAACCAAACACAATAGTTTCTCCTACGTTTACTTTGCCTGAATCAGCTTGCTCCAAACCTGTAATAATATTTAAGAAAGTAGTTTTACCTACACCATTCTTTCCTGCAATACCAATACGTTCACCCTTTTTGAAAGTATAATCGAAGCCTTTTAATATTACCTTTTCCCCATGCTTTTTCGATACCTTCTTTAGTTCAAGTATTTTACCGCCGATACGGCTCATTTTTACGCTTAGGCGCAACTCCTGCTGTTTCTTTCTACCTGAAAGGGAATCATTCAACTTGTTGAATGCATCCACACGCGATTTTGATTTGGTACCCCTTGCCCTTGGCATTTTACGCACCCATTCTAACTCACGTCTAAAAAGGTTTTTCGCCCTGTCCAATTCCTTACCTTCATTAAATTCCCTCTCGGCTTTCTTTTCTATAAAGTATTCGTAATTGCCTTTATAGTGGTATAGTTTGCTGTTGTCTATTTCAAGAATATCTGTACATACATTATCAAGGAAATACCTGTCGTGGGTTACTACCAATAGCGATACATCGTTACGAACGAAATACGTTTCGAGCCACTCAATCATATCAAGGTCAAGGTGGTTAGTGGGCTCATCCATTATTAGCAGCTGCGGTTCCTCAATAAGTACACGTGCAAGGGAAAGCCGTTTTCTTTCACCACCCGAAAGTGATTTTACCTTTTGTTGCAGGTGGTGAATATTGAGTGAAGAAAGGATCTGTTTTACTTTGGTTTCATAATTCCATGCATCGTGTGCCTCTACCTGTTGCATTGCTTTTTCAAGCAGGTCCTGGTTCTCCGGTGAGGGGTTCTCTTCGTGCTTTTCAAGTGCTATTTCATAGCTGCTGATGGCCTTTTGCATTTCATTCTCAGAATGAAAAAGGGCATGGTAAACCGTGTCTTCGGCATTGAAGACAGGTTCTTGTTCAAGGAAGGAAACCCGTATGCCATTGCGAAATGTTACTATTCCTTTATCTGCAATGTCCTTTCCATTTAGAATATTTAGCAGTGTAGATTTTCCTGCACCATTCCTGGCAACAAGAGCTACACGCTGGCCATGTTCAATGCCAAAGCCTATGCCGCTAAACAATTGCTTATCGCCATACGCTTTTGAAAGATTTTCTACAGATAATAGATTCATGGGGCGGCAAAGGTATTTATAAAACTAAGAACTAAGAGTTATGAGCGATGAATAAATGCCCCTTTGGGAAAATAAAAATGCCCCGCAAAATTGCAGGGCATTTTTAAAAAGTGTTTAAGAAATACTAGCGAACAGAGAATTTGCCTTTGTCAACTATATTACCTGACTTGTCAATTATATTGTAGAAATATATACCGCTTGAGTAGGTGCTGGTATTTAATACAACCATTCCATTAGCCATGCTAACCTTTTCTAATTGCCTTCCGGTTACATCAAAAATTGATACGAACTGTGCATCATGCGCAGCAACCGATTGGAAAGTAATTTGAGAAGTGCAAGGATTAGGATAGGTAATTATACCACCTGCATATTGGCTAATGTTTTGAATTCCGGCATCAGCAGGAGGGGCAGCATCCCACTTTACATTCTGATAAGCCCCATTCGAAGGGTTTACATTCATTTGAGCCAATATGTAATTTGCACCGGTGGTGTACCAGTTATACTGGTGGTAAGCTGTAGTTGAAGAATCAAGAACTGTTAAAGTACCTGAAGAAGCTCTTCCATAAGCACGCTCAACATCTACTTCGTGGTGATTTTGACGCAATACAGGATATGTACCGGTAGGTGTTGTCATAGTTCCCCATGCATCAACTGTATCTTGATAGCTAATTTGAACTGTAACTATTATTGAATCGTACACGAATGCAACAAATCCTGTAGCGGCAAATTCGTCCTTAGCATTACTAACACCACTGTAATTGGTATTATAATATCCCGGAAGTTCAGCTTGTACAAAAACAGGGTTAAAGTTCAATTCAACAAGGAATGTTACACCATAAGTAGCATCAGTTACAAATTCCTGAACCCCTTGAACAGCAAATTCTGAAGATGTATTCATAAAGTAGTAATGTCCATTACCTCCTGCAGTAGAGTCAGCAATATTATCAGAAGCAGAAAAGGCTGCTGAATACTTAGTAGCACCGGGAGTAGTAAACATAACAGTAGAAGCCTTTTGAGATTTTAAGGCTCCAAAACTCCAGGTTTCACTGGTACCAGGGGCACCGGGTAAAAGTGTATTGCTTGTTGAATCTTCTTGTACAGTAACTGTTTCACCTGCGTATGGCAGGTCAGATGTACTAATGGCAATTTGCCCTGAAACGTTTGCTGAAAAAGCAAATATTCCCAAAACGGAAATAGCTAATAAAGTATTTTTTTTCATGATGTGGGATTAGTTATAAGCAGCAAATATATGAAAAGCTATCATAACGCTATGTATCTAGTGTTTTGTGAGCCTAATTGGTTTATAATTATGCCTGAAGCATACCCCTTTATCTTCACATTATAAAATCAATATCTTTGTCCAAAAGCAATACAATTGAAGAAGGGGATATTTACAGCGCTAAGCCATTCAAATGGCCGAAGAAAATTATTGTTACTGACAAGCTTAGCTTGCTTGCTTGCAGTGGATTCAATTGCACAGGTTACCATAAAAGGTGTGATCAAGGATTCTACCTCGCAAGAAACTTTGGTTGGTGTAGTGGTATCGGCTGACGATACCAATAGTACAACTACTGATTTGAATGGCGCTTTCAAATTAAAAGTTCAGAAAGGCCAGCATAAAATTGTCTATTCCTATGTTACATACAGGGGTGCCTCTATGCAGTTATATATAGATAAGGATACTGTGCTTCATGATATTCCCCTTGGTTCTGCCTCACAGGGCTTGCAGGCAGTTGTAGTAAGCGCCAGTATGTATGAAAAGAATCTCGCAGAAGAAGATGTATCAATGGCGGTTATAACTCCAAGTGCAATTGAGAATACAGGCACACATGAAATGGATGATGCCATCAATAATGTTCCGGGTGTAAGTGTCATTAATAATCAGGCAAACATACGTGGTGGAAGTGGATGGACATATGGAGCTGGTAGTCGTGTGCAGATACTTGTTGACGGGTTACCAGAACTCACTGCAGATGCTGCAGATGCTATATGGGATTTTCTTCCAATGGAAGAGACCCAGCAGGTGGAAATTATTAAAGGGCCTGCTTCGGTAATGTATGGCTCTTCGGCATTAGATGGGGTTATAAATATACGTACTGCATTTCCTACCACTACACCGGTAACTAAGTTCGATTTTTTTGAGGGGGTATATTCCAATCCTAATGTAAAGGGAGATTCTTTACCTTGGAAAGGTGGACAGCAACCGCGTTTTGATGGGTTTAATTTTATGCATAGCCAGATATTGTTTAACCGGCTCGACTTGGTTTGCAGTGGTAATTTATATAGTGAACAAAGTTATTTACAAGGTGCGTACGACCAGCGCGCCCGCGTTTCATTGAATTTGCGTTACCGGTTTAAAAAGATAAATGGATTAATGATTGGAGTAAGAACAAGTTATATGTACCAAAATACTGGTACATACCTTGCATGGAAAAATGATACGACGGGAGTATTGCTTCCTTTGGGTACTAGCACCAGTAGTTCAGTAGTTGACGGGCAGTTTGTGCGGGTTGCCATTGACCCCTATATAAACTATAATGCCCCCGATGGAAGTAGAATAACAGTTCAGGGGCGTTATTTTTTATCCAACAATCAGGATTACGGCTCAAATGATGGTTCAATTGCCGAGCTATATTATGGTGAACTAAAATACCAGAAAGATATTAAGTACCATCTGTTTCATACGGAGTTTAATTTAACAGTTACTGCAGGTATAGCTACAACCCTCAACAATGTGGAGTCGCAGCTATATGGTACACATAGAGGTAATAATCAGGCGGAATATTTACAACTGGATCAGAAGATTGGAAAGCGATTAT
>DATHOD010000165.1:0-4052 GCA_035485295.1 Bacteroidia bacterium | reverse complement strand
TCCTGTTGCGTTAGGCTTTATGTGTATGCTTGCCTTAGCAATCGTTTGTTTCAGTTCTGGCATCGGGGCCATGGTGAATGATATGCAGGCTTTTGTTGCAGTAAATAATTTCCTGCTTATTCCTTTATTCTTTCTCTCCAGCGCACTCTATCCTTTAGATAGCGTTCCTGCTGCAATGAAGATAATTGCATCATTCAACCCCATATCATACGCGGTAGATGCAGTACGTATGGCTTTAATCCACCAATCTCATTTTGGTATTGTAAACGACTTTATAGTGCTGTTCATTACCTTGGCAGTTTTTATGGCTTTTGGTTCTTATCGATTCAATAAGATACAGGCTTAACATTAAGAATATCCCTTAAATACAATTGAATTCTCTAACAAAAAATAAAATGTTAACTTTACTACTGAATATTTATCATACTTAACATGAAAACAATTTTTATAACATATAACCCTAAATCAGAAGCAGAAAGAACCTTAGCAACAAGACTTCACACTATTGGTGTAGCAAGTGGATTCAAAATGTATCTGCCTGACAGATTCAATTCTGAAGCAATTCTAAGCGAAGAAACTAAAATAAGAATCAGTCAATCAAATTACGTAGTTCTGTTTAGCATATCCCCTCTTTCCTCTGTTGTAAAACAAGAGATTGATTATGCGTTCAACTACCTGAATGATAAATCTAAAATAATTGTAATTTATGACAAGCACAAGGGTAAAAATTTAAAGGGCGATATAACTAATCATTTTACAGCTTTTTACCATGATGATCAGACTCAAGATGCTCTTTTAAAAGAACTCTTAGAGACTATTACGCATAAAGAGCAAGTAGAAGCCTCAAAAAAACAATCTGAAAGAATCCAAGAACTTCAGAAAGATATAGACAAACGAAAAAAAGAAAATGCAGCCCTACTTGGTTTACTTGGAGTAGGATTAGGGCTATTGATTCTATCTGGTGGTACAAGTAATAAGTAATGGCTCTAAGTTCTATTATAGTTGATACAACTTTTTTCAACTATTCTATCCGATTTAATTCAATTGATCTTAATAACATCTTACGAAATATTATTTCAGGAGGCAAAGTTTTAGTTCCATCTGTCATTTTAAATGAAATGGAGGATTTTGGTAATTATTATCATCAATATGCCAATCAAATACAATACTGGATTGGCCAAGTTCAACAAAATAGATTTTATTCATTTTGTAATAGTTATGACACTCTAGTGTACGATACTGTTAGAAGATATATTGATAAAGGCGAAGCTGATGCTATTGCACAATGTGAGAAAACGCGTGTTCTTCACTTCATTACTGATGACCTAGACTGTATTCCATATATCAAACAGCATTATTCGCATATTCGCATTAATAGTACGTTCTTCCTAATTGCCATAGCTGATATACAAGGCTTAATTCCTAATTACGAGCAAACGCTCTTGGAATATGCTTCTATATTAAACTATGCGGCAATGACTCCTGCAACTAAACGAACTCATACTAGAAGGTTAAGTACAGAATATCGACAAGCACTTCAATTATTAGGTAATAACTATGATGAACAACTTATTTACAGGAAAACAGGAATTGCAACAATTCTAAGGAGAAATAATCCTTAATAAATCAGCCTAAATATTGTAAACACGGTCTATCACTTCATCTTAGAAAGTACTGCACCATCTATAGATTGCACAATATACTTATCGCCCTTCTTTTCGGTTTGAATTGATTTAAAGACAAACTTCATGGAAACAGAATCAACTTGCATTTCCCAAACGAACTTATCGTTGGGTATTCTAATAGATTCATTATCTCCATCTGTTGTATCTCGCAGCTTACCCATCTGCAATAGGAAAGGAGTGAAATCCATTGTTGCAACTATTTTATCTTCCAGCTTAAGGACATATTTATTTGCCCCCCGTGAAGAAAATGAATAGCTATGGTTACATGCATACACATAAGTAACTTCACTGGTATCAGGAGCTTCGTTAGTATCCCTGTAATCATAATATTTTTCGAAATGTGAATAATAGTCGTACCCTGAAACATTCACTGCATTACCATCACCATTATCCTTTGCATAAAAATAACGAGTACTGTTATTGCTTCCATAATAGCCAGAATGCAATCCCATCCATCTCATTATAGAATCATCTGCCATATAAGAGTAGCGGGAAGTTTTCAATGAGTCAAAATTCTGTGTGAACCATGGTTGAATGTATTCAAGCCCGTTGGAATGGCTAAGGTATTCAACAATGCCATTTATTTCACGTGCTGTATCCGCATTAAAATTATCAAAGTCCATACTTAACCTGTGTATTTTACCATTTACCAGAATATGTTCTGCCGTAAGTATTTTCTCAAGCCTGCGTGCCTGGCTATGCCCTGATACACTAAACGCACCCCAGGGGCCAAATGAAACCAATAATGCCATTACCCCCAAAGACACCGGAATGACCTTAATATTTTCCTTTTTGCTCCAAAGGAAATAAGCAGATATGCACACTAACCATAAGGCAAGGGCGACAATAAAATACCGGTCAACCGTTGTGCCATAATCTGAAATACGGTTTTCAATATTTACAGCAAGTAGAATTAATAAAGGGTACAGAGCTACATAAAACCATTTCGAAAATGTCTTTATCCATTTATTATCGTCGAGGTGACGGATAGGATAAACCATCAGCAATGAAAATATGCCCAGGCCTGAAAAGCTTATTACCAAATACGATACATAACCTTTAGGCAAACTCCATTGGAAGAGTATCTTGGCAATGTATGCGTACATGATAAACAGGTACATGCACACCAGCGGAATCAATACGAATTGAGTGAATATTTTCAAACCTTTTGGATACGATGTGTCTGTATCAAGCTCCTTCATATCCCTTGGAACACCGGCAAGGAAGAAAATAGTATTGAACAATATGCCCAACACATACCACAGGTATAAGTAACGCTTATAGCTCATGTGAATATGCAGGAGTTCATCCATCAGCCATAATGCAAGAGCTAAGCCGCCGAACAAAACGGTAGAATAAAATACAGTAAGAACAAAGCGCAGGAAAATAGTTTTATTGAATTGCCAGAACCCATTGATCTGATTTCTGCCAATGAACGGAGCGAATGATACAGCCAAATGGGCAGCTATCATATATATGGAATAACGTGTTATGGAAACCATATCGAAATCTTCGAAGCGGCGAATGGAGAAATAATAACACACCAAAGCACCCAATACAACTGCCTGCAGCAGTACTTCCTTTACAGCGTTACTACCTCTTGATTCTGAAAATAGCTTGGCGGCAAGAAATAAACATAGGCCAAGCTCACAGCACATTATTAGTTTAGTCCAGTTAAGTATACGGGCCTCATCTAAATCCCATTTGGAATGCGTAATATATATTAGTATACCTGTTCCTACTAAGGCACAAAGTGTGGTCATAGGAAAACGCTTTGCTGCGCTCCATGCCTGACCGAACATAGATTGAACAGATGGAAATTTAACCATGTTAGTTAAGTATTAGCAAGCTTAGATGATCTTGCTTAAACAAATCTAACGAAAAAGCAGGGTCGAAATACTTTCTTCCCTGCTTATATACAATCAGTTAAACTTATCTTGAAAGTGATGGCAATACGGTGTAGTACCCTCATGGTCGTAATGGTGCTGATGGTAGCCTTCAGCAGGCCAAAAGGTGGTTGCCTTTTTTAATACTGTAGCTATCTTAAGTCCTTTGGCAGTTAGTTCAGCAATCAGTTTCTCGTCAATCTTTTTCTGGCTATCGTCGGCATAAAATATTACCGACAAATATTGTTCGCCAATATCGGGGCCCTGTCCATTGGTTTGTGTCGGGTCGTGAATATTAAAAAACAACCTTGCCATAGCTTCGTAATTTGTAACCTTAGGGTCGTACACCACTTTAATAGCTTCGTAATGGCCCGTTGTGTGTGTGCAAACCTGTTCGTAGGTTGGGTGGTCAACATGGCCGCCTATATATCCAACTTCGGTGCTTATAACACCTTTCGCTTTTTCAAAAAAATATTGAACT
>DATHOD010000164.1:0-4056 GCA_035485295.1 Bacteroidia bacterium | reverse complement strand
GACTAACGGTGCCCAGATAAACTTAATTATGTTTGGTATTAATGTAGAGCCAAGCAATAATGCAATTTCTGCTGTAGTTACTCCTGCCTTTTGATACAGATCACCAAACTCAACTTGCACAAGCCCTGTGGCAATACCATATGGTAATGACAGGATAAAGAAAACTATAGGGTGGGCTGATTTGTGCGGTAATGTCATAAGCGTTAAAGATAATTATTTCAACATCTTTATCGCCTTCTTAACTCCTTCAACCAAAATATCAACTTCAGCTAGCGTATTGTAAAACGAGAACGATGCTCGTACTGTTCCAGGTATGCAAAACAGGTCCATAATAGGTTGTGTGCAGTGGTGCCCTGTACGAACTGCTATTCCCAGTTGGTCCAGTATCACTCCTACATCGTAAGGGTGTAATCCTTCTAGATTAAATGCTACTATGCTTGTTTTGTTCTTTGCTTGACCTACAATCTTTAATCCTTCAATTGCGCTTAATTTCTCAGTAGCGTATTCCAATAATTTATGTTCATGCCTTGCAATATTATCAAGGCCCAATTTGTTCATATAGTCAATAGCAGTACCAAGTACAATAGATCCTTCTATATTCGGTGTGCCCGCTTCAAAACGCAAAGGTGCATCCTGGTAAGTGCTCTTTTCCAGTTTCACTTCTTTTATCATTTCCCCACCGCCCTGGTATGGCACCATTTCTTTCAGCCATTTTTCTTTTCCATACAATATGCCTATGCCTGTTGGCCCATAAACCTTATGGCCTGAGAAGCAATAAAAATCAACATCTAATTTCTTTACATCTACCTTCATGTGCGGCATAGCCTGTGCTCCGTCTAACAATACAGGTATATTTTTTGCATGTGCCAGTTCTATAATTTCTTCCACAGGATTTATTGTCCCCAATGAATTTGAAACATGGCCGACAGCTACCAATCTGGTTTTAGAGGAGAGTAATTTCCTGTACTCATCCATCTTCAATTCGCCCTTTTCGGTAATAGGAATATACTTTAACACCGCCTTTTTACGCTGGCAGAGCATTTGCCACGGCACAATATTGGAGTGGTGCTCCATTTGTGAAATGATTATCTCATCTCCTTCCTTTACAAAAACTTCTCCGTATGAAAATGCAACCAGATTAATAGCCTCGGTAGTTCCGCGTGTATATATTACTTCGTCAGGGTGCGCATTCAAATGTGCAGCAATGGTTTTCCTCGATGCTTCAAACTGGTCGGTAGCAAGGCTACTTAAGTGATGCACACCCCTGTGTACATTGCTGTTTACTGTTTCGTAATACTTTTCAATTGCCTTAATTACAAATACCGGCTTTTGCGAAGATGCAGCATTATCCAAATAAACCAATGGCTTACCATGCACCTTTACCGATAGAATAGGAAATTCCTTGCGGATACTTTCTACATCAAGTTCCTTAACTGTTGTCTTGGTTTTTGGGCTGATCTCCATAATGCAAAGTTAAGCAATATGGCTCTGTATTTTCCCCTCGATATACTTTCTGAAAGCGTCGTCTATTATGTTGTCGCTAATCTCTTGTGTAAAGGCACCTAAGAGAATCTTCTTCGCTAAGGTCTCGTTTAATCCTCTTGTTTGCAGGTAGAAAAGCGCATCCTTGTCTAACATACCGGTAGTAGTTCCGTGCGAACACTTCACATCATCCGCATAAATCTCAAGTTGAGGCTTGGTATTTATAGTTGCCTTATCGCCCAGTAATATATTCTTATTCGATTGGTATGCATTGGTCTTTTGCGCGTCCTGGTTTACAAATATCTTACCATTGAAAACGCCTGTGCCACCATCGGAAATAATACCCTTATATGATTCGTTGCTATAGCAATTTGGTACGTTGTGTTCCACCAAAGTATGGTTATCTATATGCTGTCCATCCTTAGCCATGAACAAGCCATGCATGTGTATCTCGCAATTTTCTCCGTTAATAGCCACATTCAAATCGTTGCGCACCATACCGCCATTTAACGATACTGTTACACTGTTGAACTTGCCTGCAGTGCCCACTGTTACCTGGTGAACATTGTTCTGGTATGCCATTGCGTCTTCATCTTGTAAAATGTAGTCATTCATGGTAGCGTCTTTTTCAACAGTAATCTCAGTAACCGAATTGGTAAATACTTTCTCTGTCAACTCAACCGATTGGTATGATTCTATCAGGGTAAATGAAGCCCCTTCGCCCACCTTTATCACATTACGTGGGTTGTATAATGACTTGCTGTTGCCTGCGCTTATGTTTACAATGTGCAATGGTCCCTTACATTCAAATCCTGCCGGTATGCTTATATATATTCCGTCGTAAGCCAATGCTGTATTGAGCATTACAAGCGGGTTATCTTTATTTTCTAATTGCCCGTTGAAGTGCATAGCTTCCATCTCCTTGCTTTCTTTCAACACGGTAAACAGGTTCTTAACCGTAACTTCTTTTGGCAGGTTCTTTAAGTTCGAAAGTTCTTTTACAAACCTTCCGTTTATCATCACGATGGATACATGCCCGCCAATAAACAAATGCCTTACATCGCTCGATTTTAAGCGGGTGGCAGCTGCTTTGGTAGTGTATGCATCGTTCAGGTAAAGACTTACATTGGTGTACTTAAAGTCTTCCAGTTTTTTATTTGGAACACCAATCTCAGCAAAATCTTTTATCGCTTTTTCCTGCTTTGTCTTTACAGCACCATTCGATGCTCCCAGCCTGTTAGCAGTAGTAAGTTCAAATTCTTCGAGCCATTTTGTAGCCACTTCTTTCTTCCCGGTCGCTACGCTCATTATGCAGGTATTTCAGAAAACTCTTTCTTTATCCAGTCGTACCCTTTGCTTTCAAGCTCAAGTGCCAATTCCTTTTTACCCGATTTCACAATTCTTCCGTCATACAATACATGCACAAAATCAGGTACTATGTATTCCAATAAACGCTGGTAGTGGGTAATAACTAAAAAGGCATTCTTTTTAGAACGCAAACTATTCACGCCTTGTGCTACAATGCGCAATGCATCAATATCAAGGCCTGAATCTGTTTCGTCTAACACTGCCAGTTGAGGGTCCAGCATAGCCATCTGGAATATTTCATTACGTTTCTTTTCTCCACCGGAGAAACCTTCGTTCAATGCACGTCCAGTAAGGTTAGTTTCTATCTGTACCAGTTTTTGTTTTTCTTTTAAGCGAGTCAAAAATTCTTTTGCTTCCATAGGCTCCTGTCCCTTGTAAGCGCGTATTTCGTTTACTGCTGTCTTTAAAAAGTTGATGGTAGTTACTCCTGGTATCTCAATAGGGTATTGAAATGCAATGAACATACCTTCTTTCGCTCTTTCGTCTGGTGACAGAGCCAACATATCTTTTCCGTTGAAGGTAATAGATCCGCTCTCTACTTCGTAATCTTCCCTGCCAGCAATAACGGAAGCCAATGTACTTTTACCTGCTCCGTTTGGGCCCATAATAGCATGCACCTCACCTTTATTAACTGTCAGGGTTAATCCCTTCAGGATCTGCTTCCCTTCTACTGATACTTTTAAGTCTTTAATCTCTAACATTTTGTCTTTTATTTATTTCTCGCAAAGACGCTAAGTCCGCTAAGTTTCTTTATTTGATTATTAATTCCTAATTATTAATTTTTAATTCATAATTAAATTACCCAACACTGCCTTCTAAGCTCACCGCCAAAAGCTTCTGAGCCTCTACTGCAAATTCCATAGGGAGTTTATTAAGTACTTCCCTGCAATATCCGTTCACAATTAAACCGATTGCTTTTTCAGTATCTATACCGCGTTGGTTGCAATAAAATATCTGGTCCTCTCCAATCTTCGATGTGGTTGCTTCATGCTCCACCATGGCAGATTTATCATTTACCTCAATATATGGGAATGTATGCGCACCGCAACGGTCACCCATAAGTAATGAATCGCATTGTGAGAAATTTCTTGCTCCGGTTGCACCCTTGTTCACTCTTACCAATCCGCGATAGCTGTTATTGCTCTTACCTGCCGATATACCTTTCGATATGATAGTACTCTTAGTATGTTTTCCTATATGGGTCAT
>DATHOD010000163.1:0-13906 GCA_035485295.1 Bacteroidia bacterium | reverse complement strand
AGCTTTGCCAATGATTTGCGTGTTGAAAAAAATGTAAGTGCACTGGAGGCTGCATTGGAAGCAGGCAAAACAAGGCTCAGGCCTGTCCTTATGACTGCAATTGCCATGGTATTAGGCATGGTACCTATGGCTATTGAAGCTGGTGAGGGTGGTGAACAAAATGCCCCGCTCGGCCGTGCTGTTATTGGTGGGCTTATAATTGCAACTGTTTTTACATTATTTGTAGTTCCTATATTTTACTCTGTTTTGCGTAAGAGCATGCCTACTTACCATAATATGGATGTAAAGTTTGAAAAGGAAGCAAAAGGACATATTGAAAGTTAAACATATTAAATATGACAACCGTAACCAAGAAAACAAATTATTATAAACTGCTTATAGCAGGCATTATAATATTGGTATCAATTATTGGAGGAATAACCTTTATTTACAAAGGCAAAACGAATAAACTGGAAACTGATACTGCCCAACGAGCTAAAGAATTAAAGGCAGGACCCGTAGTAAAAACTGTTCTTGCCTCATATAATTCAGGGGGTAAGGAACTAGTATTGATAGGCGAAGCAAGACCATACCAGACAACTACATTATATGCCAAAATAAGTGGCTATCTTGAAAAAATAAATGTAGATAAAGGTGACAAAGTAACTGAAGGTGAGCAATTGGCTTATATCGATAATCCTGAAATAGACCAGCAATATAACTCCGCATTAGCAGATTTGGAAAATAAAAAGAAAATTGCTGAACGTGATAAAAAACTATTGGATAAGAAGTTCATTTCACAAGAGGATGCTGACCTTTCGCAAACTGCTGCTGATATGGCAGATGCCAATGTAAAATCACTTGCCGAACAACAACAGTACAAAAACCTTAAGGCTCCTTTCTCAGGTACCATTACTTCTCGATTTGTAGATCAAGGGGCATTGATACAAAACGCCAACAATTCCCAAACTAGCGCACAACCAGTTGTAACGCTTGCCGATTTGGGAAGGTTAAGGATATATGTTTATGCGGAACAGCGGGATGCTGCCAATTTGAAAACGGGCGACTCTGTTGAAATCACTTTAACTGAAAGACCCGATGTTCATATTAAAGCAAATATTACCCGAATAGCAGGTGAATTAGACCCACACACAAGAATGATGCTTTGCGAAATAGATGTTGAAAATAAGGATAACACAATAGTGCCTGGCAGTTATGTACAAGTTCATATAAAGTTGCAAGTAGAGGGCGCAGTTAAGAAAATAACCATACCATCAACCGCGCTTATAATGCGTAACAATAAAACTATGGTTGCCGTTATTAACAAGGATAGTACTTTACATTTCAGAGAAGTACATATCTCCAACAATACCGGTGAAAAAATGAACATTTCAGATGGTATTCAAGAGGGCGAACGAATAGCTATTTCGGTAGGTGAAAGCATTGATGAGGGTCAGAAAGTGAGGGTAACTGAATAGTCCTAAAGTTGATAGGTTAAAAAAAGGTACTGAATGAACATACGTATAAAATACCTGTTAGTTTATATTTCCCTGCTAATTGCAGCATCGAAAAATATGCAGGCACAAGATTCTGTAAAAGTATTGCTTCTTGATGACTGTATTAAAATTGGCTTGGAACAATCAGCACAAATACTAAGAAGCCAGGATTCACTGGAAATTACCGGTGCAGCTTTAGTAGGTGCCTACGGACAATATTTGCCTAATTTAAATTTTAGCGGTAATTATGGGTATATAAGCGGAAGTAATTTACTTACTACTGCTGAGCCAACATTAATAGAATCAAAGGTTAGCCAGTTAAATTATCAATTAACGAGTACAGTAAATATTTTTAATGGTTTTTCAAACTATTCAACTCTAAAAGCAGCTACAATATCTAATTCAGCTTCTCAATTAAACCTTAATCGGGCTAAGCAGCAGATAGCCTTTGATATTACCCAATCCTTTCTTCAAGTTATACTCGACCGCCGTATTGTTGATTATGCGCAAAATAATCTTGATGCCTCTACAAAACGTGAAGCGCAATTGCAGGAACTTACTTCTGTAGGACGTAAAGCTATGTCGGACCTATACCAACAACAGGCAGAAACCAGTAACGATAAACTCTTCCTAATACAATCCGATAACAAACTAAAAAATGATATCATTCTATTACTGCGCAAAATAAAAATCAGCCAAACTGATAAATATAAAATAGGTGATATGCCTTTGGACAGTTTACCATTGGGCCCGCAATATCAGAATGTACAGGACCTTATTGATCAGGCCTTGAAACAAAGAGCCGACTTACAATCTTCTGCATTAAGTATTACGAGAGCCGAATGGGAAGTTAAAAATTTTCAAAGTGGCTATATGCCAAGGTTAACATTTGAAGGTGGATTATTTTCAAATGGTGGATACTTTAACCAGCTATATGTGAATGGTACCAATGAGTTAGGCCCGCAAGAACCAATAGGAAGGGCCTTGTTTGGCCAGATATACGGTGAGGCTGCATTGAGCTTGTCATGGAATATTTTTGATCGTTTCTATAACAAAACAAATGTATCTATAGCTAAGGTATACCAACGCAATGCTCAAATAGAATTCGATGATCTAACAGTTCAAATTTCATCAGATATTAAGCAAGCTTATAACGATTATATTTCCGCTTTGCAACAAATTGAAACTGCAAACCACGGGCTTTTTGCTGCCAGTAAAGCCTTTGAAGTAGTTGATGGTGAGTATAATGTGGGTAAAGCTACATTTATTGAACTTTCTAATGCACAAATAGTTCTACTACAGTCGCAGGTTAGTAAAACACAGGCTGATTTTAATTTAGCCTTGCAAAAGAAAATCATTGATTTCTACATAGGGAAATAAAGAAGCCCGCCTAGGCGGGCTTCTAATTTCTTACGTTCGAATATTATACCAGCTTATTTCTGATATCGGTTATCATATCCTTCAACTTCTGCACATCGCTTAATGATAATCCTTTATCATTTAACGTAGACGCATAATCAAATATAGGTTGAAGCAGTTTTAACATGCTTGCACAGTCTGCATTGCTTTGGTAGTCTGTCAAAACATTCTTTATATAGCTGAAAGAATAAACGTGATCCCATATCTTTTGGTACATAGCTTGGTTCTTATCATTCTTCTCATCCTTTATAAGATTAGTAGCTATATACAGGCCCTCAACCCAGCCACCTGCAAATATCAATGTACTGGTAGATGCCCTTTTATTAGAATACAGTTCCTTTTGAGCCCTATCAAAGGCTGTTTGAATTACAATACCCAAAGAATCTTTGTTACTGGCTGCGCTTTTGAATGAATCCATTAACTTCTGATCGTATGCAGAAGTAATACCTAATGCCCCTGCAAGTTTCGCCACCTGCGATATGTATTGTAAGGCATCTTGCATCTGATTGTAACTTACCACATAACCCATGTCAGCACCATATATACCCATATTAGTTGCCTGCTGGAAAGTACTTGAATAGCTACTTGCTTTATCAGGAGAATTAAGAATAGATTTATTAAGTTGAATACCCTCCTTCGATAATTCCTTAGATATTTCCATAGGAGAAGGCATATTAGACATAAGCTGACCCAAAGTATTAACAGTACTAGACTTTGCGCTGTCCTTTATTACTTCCTCAGCCGGCATTACAGGGGCATCTGCATGATGGCACGCTGCCATCCCCATTACCAGCATAAAGGATAGAGAGGCATAAACAAAGTGATTCTTTTTCATGATTATATAGATAGATTTATTTCTCCAAAAATAATAGAATTTGAATTACTCCGACATTAAGCCTGAAGAAAAATAATTTACAAAAAAAAATGTTGGTGAATAGAATAATTATTTATCATTGCGGAAAGATTTTCGTTCTTTAAAAAATTATATGTATCTTTGATAAAGCCACATTTAACAGGTCATTGGGGGGAGGTGACAAGAGTGTGGTATTGGTATATAAACTTTTTTACTAGAAAAACAATAGGATAAATTTTTTTTTAATTGAAATCATTTGCTTTCTTTTGCCGACAGTAAAATATCGTAACGAAAAACTCGAAAAAAATTAAGATAGAACTATTTCACTTTTGTATTAAAAATGGAAAAATCGCACATTAAAGTTTGGGAACACTGCATCACGATTATCAAGGATAACGTGACGCCACAAAGCTTTAAGACGTGGTTTGACCCTATTAAACCTATTAAGTTAAAGGACAATGTATTGACCATTCAGGTACCAAGCCAATTCGTTTATGAATACCTTGAGGAGCATTATATTACTTTATTAAAGAAAGCTATTAAGAGGGAGTTAGGAGCTGACGCACGCTTAGAGTATAGTATTGTAATGGAGAACACCCGTAATGCAAAACCATATACGGTTAAAATTCCCGGTTCAAATAAACAAGCAGCCAAAGGACAGCCTGTTAATATTCCTATAGATATTAATAAGAACCCTATCCGCAATCCTTTTATTATTCCTGGATTAAAGAAAGTAGATGTTGCCCCACAACTTAATCCTAACTACTCATTCGAGAACTTCATTGAAGGAGATTGTAACCGCCTTGCCCGCTCTGCAGGCTTCGCTGTTGCTCAAAAGCCAGGTGGAACGTCATTCAACCCCTTATTTATATATGGCGGTGTTGGCCTTGGTAAAACACACCTCGCACACGCTATTGGATTAGAGATAAAGAACAACTTCCCAAATAAAACTGTTCTTTATCTGTCATCTGAAAAATTCACGACCCAGTTTATTGATGCGACCAAGAACAACACGCAGAATGACTTTATCAACTTCTACCAAATGATAGATGTGTTGATAGTTGACGACGTGCAGTTCCTTGCCAAGAAAGAAAAGACACAAGATGTCTTCTTCCATATATTTAACCACCTACATCAGAATAGTAAGCAATTAGTGTTTACCTGCGATAAGCCTCCGGTTGAAATAGAAGGAATGGAACAACGCTTACTATCTCGTTTTAAATGGGGATTGGCAGCCGACCTGCAAATACCAGGACTTGAAACTAGAATTGCTATACTTCAGAGGAAGATATATACAGAAGGACTTGATATATCTAACGATGTAGTAGAATACCTTGCATATAGTATTAATAGTAATGTTCGTGAATTAGAAGGTGCTCTTATATCACTAGTTGCTCAGTCTTCGCTTAACAAGAAAGCAATTACGCTAGATCTTGCCAAACAGATGATTGATAAATTCGTGAAGAACACCGCACGTGAGGTTTCTATTGACTATATACAGAAGGTAGTATGTGATTATTTTGGCTTACCAATTGAAATGATCAAGTCAAAAACACGTAAGAGAGAGGTAGTTCAGGCAAGGCAAATTACCATGTATTTTGCAAAGAGCTTTACCAAATCTTCATTGGCTAGTATTGGATTACAATGTGGCGGTAAGGATCATGCTACTGTGCTACATGCATGCAAAACGGTAAACAACCTTATAGATACTGATAAACGTTTCAAAGGGTACATATTGGAACTGGAGAAAAAAATAACTCTATCTAATTATCAATAAAACATATTTCAAATTACAGGAAAGAGGGGCTAAAAGCCCCTCTTTTATTTTCATAACGCCATATTTGGTATTTTTGTTTTAAGGCTAATATATTATGACAAAAAAAATATTAATGGTTTGCCATGGCAATATTTGCCGTTCCCCAATGGCAAAAGCTATACTTATCAAAAAGCTGGAAGAAAAGAAAATTTCAGATGTGCAAGTTGACTCCGCAGGTACTTCTGATTATCATATAGGGGAAGCGCCTGACCCAAGAACATTAGCGAATGGACTTAAACATGACATAGATGCCACATCATATCGAGCCAGGCAATTTAAAAGTGCGGACTTTGCTACTTATGATAGGATATATGCAATGGATAGTGCCAACTTCGCTGACATAATGCTATTGGCCGACTCTAATCGAGACAAAGATAAAGTAAAGCTTTTTCTCGAAGCAGCCCATCCAGGCTCTCATGATTCAGTTCCTGATCCATGGTATGGTGGCGAAGATGGATTTGAGAAAGTATTCCAGATTCTTGACAAGGCCTGTACAATAATTGCTGACCAGATTAAACAAGGACTATTACCTTAACATGAGTTCAGCAAAGACTGGTTCACTTTACTTAATTCCATGTTTACTTGGCGATGCCCCAATAAATACCTCCCTCCCCTCTTTCAATAAAGAGATAGTTAACTCAATAGACGAGTATATAGTTGAAGATGTCCGCAGTGCAAGAAGGTTCCTTATAAAAATGGGCATAATAACACCAATAGATAATATTACTTTTCATTTACTGAATGAACATACTTCAATTGAGCAGGTAGGTTCTTGCATAGAAGGACTATTGCAAGGCAAAAATGTAGGACTTCTATCTGATGCCGGCTGCCCTGGCATAGCGGACCCCGGAGCAGAAGTTATTAAACTGGCACATAAGCATAGCATTAAGGTTATCCCTCTTATTGGCCCATCATCAATATTGCTCGCATTAATATCCTCTGGCTTGAATGGACAAAACTTTGCCTTTCATGGATACCTTCCTAAACAAAAACCAGAACGTGTATCTAAATTAAGACAACTAGAAACAGAGTCTCTTAGAGAAAACAGAACACAAATTTTTATTGAAACCCCCTATCGAAATGACGCGCTGTTTGAAGATATATTGTCTTCCTGCAAACCCGAGACTTTGTTGTGCATTGCATCTGATATTACCCTTCAAACTGAATATATACACACAAAGACTGTGAAAGAATGGCAGTCTCAGAAAAGGAGTTTTAATGACCATCCCGCAGTATTCTTGATTGGCTGCAATCAACCAATAACTAATAAGAGTAAGAATTATCGTTGAAGTGGCGCTTGCAGTTGCTCAATTCTAATTCCCAGTGCACATTTAAAATGTCCCTTAGGACAAGCCCTATATCCGTGAAGTCCACACGGGCGACAATCTAACTTTTCGGCAGTTTCAACAATAAAAGATTTCTCGGAAAGTGGCCCAAACCCAAAAGCAGGTATGGTAGAACAGAATACAGCTATAGTAGGAGTATTAACTGATGAAGCTAGATGCATTGGAGCTGAATCATTCACATAATTCATTACTGCACCTTGCATTAACGCAGCCGATTGTAAAAATGAAAGTTTACCTGCCAAACTCACTATATCTTTATTTTCAGAAGCATTAATAATACGTTCACACATCTCAACATCACTACCAGAGCCAAGAAGGTATATCTTGTATTTTCCCTTTAACTTGTTCAATAACTCCACCCATTTCTGTTCTGCTAGTTGTTTAGTAAACCATACCGATGAAGGCGCAATACATACATAGGGGGCACCGCTATACTCCCTCACTCTCTTATAGTCTGATGGCTGTGGATACAGTTTTGGTAAAGTCCTCTTATTATCAGTAAACGAGCTAATAAGCTCAATATTCCTTTCGACTTCATGCTTACCATTTCCTATTTCATGCTTGACCTTTATGCTATAACAAAATGAAAAAGGATTCTTATCAAAACCTATCTTTTTAGGCGAACCAGAAAGCCAAGTTATTAAGCCTGAAGAGGCAAACCTATGAAGGTTAATAACCATATCGTACTTCGTTCTCCTTACTTCAGATACAATCTTCATAAGATTCATCATTTTACTTGATGACTTATCCCATATAATCAACTTATGCAAATAAGGGTGCCCAGAAAATAAAGTCTCATTGCCTTTGCGCAGCAAGAGATCAATTTCTGAATCGGGGAAGTAAGAATGCAACTTCTCTAATACTGGCGTAACCAGAATTACGTCACCAATAAATGATGTTTGAATAACCAGAATTTTCAACACAATAGTATAAAACAGGAAGTAATTATACTCAAAAAGGCTATAACTTTAGTTGACTATAATTTAGATACGAGGTTATATGCTATTCCAGCATTAAAGAGGTAATCGGGGACACCTGAATAACCAACTTCAGCCCAAATGCCAATTTTTTTAGATAAAAACACCCTTGCTCCTACTGCAACCCCAACAAGTATTCCGGGGTAAGCACTGCTAGATGGGTAACTTACCTGCTGATAAGTAGTATTTGATGACGAAAGAGTGAATGTGTATCCTAATATTAGAGCTCCGTATGGGTCAAACTTACCCGTAGCTCCAAAATGATAATATGCCTTGCCTGCAAGGCCAATATAAGTAGCAGTAATTTTATCAGTAAAGGTTTTGTTATACTTGCTACCAGCCGAATCAAGCACATATGTCATATTGTCATTTGTATATGTAGCACTGGAAAAACTCATTACCAAACCAATACCCCAATGCCTGTCAAACTTAAGCTCATAAGTAGCCATAATACCTGGACTCATTGTACCAGTGTAGCCAGGTAGCAAATCATAAGAAATACCCGGACCACCAAGTCCACCACCAAAACCTACACCTATACCTACAATATTAGTTTCTTTAAAATAAGCAGGCGGACTAGGATTTTGAGAGCGTAATAGATTACTGCTAAATAAAAGTACTATCAGTACTGATATATTAAAGTAAACTTGCTTTCCAAAATTACGTATTTGCATAAGTACTTTATAATCAATACAAAATTAACATTTTAAACGAATTAGCCACCATTTATAGGCATTGTAATGATTTTATGGCTCGAAGAAGGCATAAAAAAAGCACCCCGCAATAATACGGGGTGCTTTTTTATAAGCTGCTAATATTAGAATTTAAGTGCAAGACCAACCTTTACAAGGTTACCCGCATATCCGTCGAAACCAAGTTCAAGGAATGCGCCAATACTGCTTGCGAAATAGTACCGAGCACCAGCAAATACTGTGTATCCAAGACCGCCTAAGCTAGGAGCAACAAGTGTAACACCATTACTGCTTGCATTATTTGGGTCATTGTCAAAAGAAGTAGCTGAGAAGCTAAAATATCCAAGTCCAAGACCAACATATGGGTCGAAGTTATCATTCACTGTAAAGTGATACGCACCCCGAACCATTATTCCAAGGGCAGTATATTTCCAACCAAAGGTATAACTAAACTGAGCATATGGAGGTGTGTTATAATAATCTGTACCGGTAGCTGTTTCAGTAAGACTAGCATAAGAAACTGAAAGTCCAAGTCCTATATTACCGGTTAGCATATGTTCAAATTTTGCAAAAAAACCAATTCCACCGCTGTTGGTATAGCCAGCACCATAAGAGTAGCCACTAAGTCCGCCGCCGAAGCCAACGCCTAAGTCAACCATGTTCTTACCTTCCATTCCACTGCCTCCGCCACCACCATGGTGAGATTCCATTGAAGTAAATCCATCAGGGCTATTAACTGCCATTGGGCTGTTAGATGTGGTTGTGTTAGCTCGTAAAGAGAAGTTATTGGTAGTAGGTATCGTAACTACAGATTGACTGTTAGTTGTACGTACCCAATTAGGCTCAGTTAAAATAGCACCATTAACCTTAGCCCCTGCTGTTTGCGCAAGTGCCAAAAAGCTAATTGCGCTCATTAAAATGCATACTCTTTTTTTCATTTGTGTTGTGTTTTAGAGTGGTTTATATTTAATCCGTTTCACGAAAATAACATTTTTTTAATATTCTACAACACGTATCACATTATTTATATAAAAAAAGTCCCCCCAATAAACGGGGAGACTTCCATAAAAAGAGCAATTTTTATATTACATCATATCGCCCATTCCGCCACCCATTGGTGGCATTGCAGGCTTATTTTGTTCTTTTTCTTCTGCTAATACACATTCCGTTGTAAGTACCATACCGGCAATTGAAGCTGCGTTCTCTAAAGCAACACGGCTAACCTTGGTAGGATCAATTACTCCGGCAGCAAAAAGGTTTTCGTATTTCTCTGTTCTGGCGTTGAAACCGAAATCACCTTTGCCTTCCTTCACCTTTTGTATAACTACAGAACCGTCAATAGTGCCTGAATTAGCTACGATCTGGCGAAGAGGTTCTTCCAGGGCGCGCCTGATAATGGCAATACCTGTTGTTTCATCTTCGTTTTCGCCTTTCAGTTTTTCCAGTACTTCAGCAGCACGAACGTAAGCTACGCCGCCACCTGCTACAATACCTTCTTCAACAGCAGCACGTGTTGCATGTAATGCATCGTCAACTCTGTCCTTCTTTTCTTTCATTTCTACTTCAGTAGCAGCACCAACATATAACACAGCTACACCACCGGCTAATTTAGCAAGGCGCTCTTGAAGCTTTTCCTTGTCATAGTCTGATGTTGTATTTTCTATTTGTGCCTTAATTTGGTTGATACGTGCAGTAATGTCAGCCTTTTTGCCTGAACCATTTACTATAGTTGTATTATCCTTGTCAATAGTGATCTTTTCAGCACGGCCAAGGTATGCTAAGTCAGCATTTTCAAGCTTGTATCCGCCTTCTTCCGAAATGAATACACCACCTGTTAATACTGCAATATCCTCAAGCATTGCCTTCCTTCTGTCGCCAAAACCAGGTGCTTTTACAGCAGCAATTTTAAGCGATCCCCTTATTTTGTTTACTACAAGGGTAGCTAATGCTTCTCCGTCAATATCCTCAGCTATAATAAGCAAAGGGTGGCCGGTTTGCACTGATTTTTCAAGTATTGGAAGAAGTTCCTTCATGGTAGAAAGCTTCTTTTCGTAGATAAGGATATATGGGTTTTCCAACACCACTTCCATCTTCTCTGCATTGGTAACAAAGTACGGAGAAAGATATCCTCTGTCGAATTGCATACCTTCTACAACATCAACTGTTGTTTCAGTGCCTCTCGCTTCTTCAACGGTAATAACACCTTCTTTCTTCACCTTTGCCATAGCTTCTGAAATAAGCTTGCCAATGGTAGAATCATTATTAGCCGATATAGTAGCAACCTGCTCTATCATCTTATGGTCTTCGCCAACGGGTTTCGATTGTTTTTTAAGGTTTGCCACAATAGCTTCTACAGCTTTGTCAATACCTCTTTTCAAATCCATTGGGTTTGCACCTGCGGTAACGTTCTTCATACCGGCAGTAATAATTGCTTGTGCAAGCACGGTAGCAGTAGTAGTTCCGTCACCCGCTAAATCAGCGGTTTTAGAAGCAACTTCCTTAAGCAATTGAGCGCCCATGTTCTGAACAGGGTCGGTAAGTTCAATTTCCTTAGCAACTGTAACACCATCCTTGGTAATTAAAGGAGCTCCGAATTTTTTGTCAATAATAACATTACGTCCCTTAGGGCCCAATGTTACCTTAACAGCATTTGCCAACGCATCAACGCCTTTCTTAATAGCGTCGCGGGCAGCCAGGTCAAAAATTATGTCTTTAGCCATTTTGTTTTATTTTATGAGTTGTGATTTAAGATTTATGATTTATTCAAAGTTGCCCAAAATGTCGTCCTGGCGCATAATAAGGAATTCCTTACCATCAATGGTCAACTCAGTTCCTGAGTATTTTCCGTAAAGAACCTTGTCGCCTACTTTAAGGGTAACGGGTTCATCTTTCTTTTTGCCCGGGCCTACTGCCACTACTATTCCTTTCTGAGGTTTTTCCTTTACAGTGTCAGGTATAATTATACCACCTGCTGTCTTGCTTTCTGCCTCAGCAACTTCCACCAGTACGCGGTCGCCCTGAGGAACGAAGTTTACTTTTTTTGCCATGATTTTTTAATTTTAGGTTGTTATTATTAAATGAATTTAGTTTCTCTGCTTCCCTCTTAGCAATTACCATGCCAAACCAAAAAGGGTGCCAAATTTATACTTTCCATGACAGGTTGGATGTATTCATCCTGCCAAAAAATCATAAAATATCTTAAAACCGCAAATATTTGTGATAATCAGCACTTTAAATGGGTTAACACTTTTAGCGCTTTTCAAAATATAACATGCTGATAATCAATAACAGGCACTTTTTAGGTACCTGAAATCTGTTAACCTTTGTAAACCCGTTAAGGGTTAATTATTACAGCCTGAATTTTTGACGGATTATTACTTCTTTACTATAAGATTTTATAGCAGAATTGCCACACTACAAAATTAAAGTATAAAACGTTCTAAGATTTTAAAAAGTACAGAATTTTTCAACAACCTGCACCATCCGTTACTCATTGCTTAGCCAATTTGTATTTGTTGGAATTCGCAATTGCTATGCAATTCCCTCCCCGTCAATATCACTCACCACTTGAAAAGATGCATTTGGCTATTAATATATATTAGTCACCGATTTCTTAGGCCTGTAGCTAAGAATATTTTCGTCTTTCGCTCTTTTGTTGGGGGATGGAACTTGAATATGTTACAATATCTTACAAAGAACCTATTGTATACCTGGTTTTTAAAGAAGGTGCTGAATTAGGTATTCCTGAGATACGTGATTTGACTGTTCAGGCTGAAGCAATAAGCAATAAAAAGCCTTATTTTATCCTTTCCGATGTTCGTGTAACAATGGATGTTACGCATGAAGGAAGAAGGCTTGCAGCAAATGCAAAATCTGCTCCCTTTCACAGGGGTACTGCTGTTTTGGTGCAAAATACTCTTTATCAGTACGCTGCTACTTTGTTCAGCAAATTTGATAAGCCTGAGTTTCCATATCGGGTCTTTACAAGTGAACAAGAAGCTTTGAATTGGCTAAGGCAACTGCCTTCCGAATATACATAATCACCTATTAGCCAGCTATTAATAAGACATTAGAGAATTCTAATGCCCATACCCAACCATCTTTGTTAAATTTGGAGTGTATTTCAATCACTGTAAAAGAGACTTTATAATACATGAATGAGGTAGAATAAGAAATACTCTACAATACAGGCTCATACATGCTATAGGTTGTCAATGTTAATTTTAAAGATGAACGTCTTTAAACTGTAATAGTATTATACATAGTCAGATGGTGCAAAGCAATAGTATCTATAAGCAAATGCTCGAAGAGATTGAGGATTATGCCATATTGCTGCTGGATCTTAAAGGCAATGTAATGACCTGGAACAAACGGGCCGAAAAGATAAAAGGATATAAAGCGGAAGAGATAATTGGCAAGAATTTCAGATTGTTCTATACCCAAGAAGACCAGGCACGGAGTTTACCCGAAAAGCTAATTGAAAAGGCAGCCCTGAAGGGCAAGGCAACTGACGAAGGCTGGAGAATGAGAAAAGATGGCACCCGTTTTTGGGGAAGCATACTTATTACGGCTATTCACGATGAGGAAAATGCTGTAGTTGGCTTTTCTAAAGTAACACGTGACCTTACAGGGAAAAAGAAAGCGGAGGAATTGGAAAAATCGCTTGGACAAACCAAAGAAGGTTTGTTAAAAATGTTCAATGCTTCTCCTTCAGGAATGATCATGATTGATCTTAAATCGCGCATGTACATTGATGTAAATAAGAACTTCCTGGAAACTTTTGGATACAGGCGTGATGAAGTGGTTGGCTTAACCCTTGCTGATATGAGCCTGGTGACTGTTGAAACAAGGGAAAAACTATTTACCAAGTTAAAACAACAGGGATATTTTAAGAATGAAGAAGTATTCTGCCATAGTAAGGATGGTAGGGAAATTACCTGTATTGTTTCGGCCGATTCATTTGAAATGGATGGGGAAAAATATATTCTTTATGTGATTCATGATATAAGTGCAATAAAGGCAATGGAAAGAAAGATTGCTGAAAGTGAAGAAAAATTTCAGAAGGCTTTTCAGGCAAGCGGGGCGGGAATTACAATTACAAAGCTTTCCAATGGTATATATTCTGAAGTAAATGATGCTTTTACAAAGTTAACCGGTTACTCAAAGGAAGAGTTGATTGGGCACAGTTCAGCTGAAATAGACTTAGTAGTAGATACAGGGCAAAGGGAAGAAATGTTGCGTCAACTTAGGGAACATGGGTCATTGGAACAAGTAGAATTAACCATACGCACCAAGTCTGGAAAGTTAATTGAGATAATTTCTACCATA
>DATHOD010000162.1:0-27139 GCA_035485295.1 Bacteroidia bacterium | reverse complement strand
TTTCTGTTGCCACGGTAAAACAGGGTGATGAAAAGATTACCACCCTTGTCGAATATTTTGTTGTAACCGAACTCTATCTTATCGCCAATTTCAGGTTGCAGGTTGGGGTTACCGGTTGTAATGTTTTGCGGATTATTGGCGTTTACAAATGGGTTCAGATCTTCACCATCGGGCCGTTGTATGCGGTGGCTATAGCTCAGCTTAAGCGTATTGTTACCACTGTATTTATGCGATATGGTAAGTGATGGAACATTGGTGCCGTAGGCGGGAACATTCACATTTCCAATATTCGCAAACGATGCATTTATCATGGTGTATTCATATCGGTAACCTGCCTTTACATCTAACCACTTGAACATTTTGAACGATGCAGAAAGATAACCTGCATATACCGATGTGGTGTAATTAATTCCGCTTGATTGCGGAGCATTATAGGCATAATCACCATCTGCAGTGTTCAACAGATACACATTTGATATACCGCTTAAGGCATTCACGTCTGCTTTAGCTCCCATTTCCAGCAAGGTGCCACTTGTATCGAGTGGTTGTGCATAATCTATAGATGCGGTGTTTTCTAAACTGGTTGCAGGGTTTTGTCCATACGAGCCGCTAAATGTATATTCTGAAGGAACGTCCTGCTGTGACTGTGAATAGTAAGAATTGTATGTGCCGCTTGATATATTATAACTCACATCCAGTTCTTGTCCATTCTTTTCAAACGTTTTTTTGTAATCCATACTACCATCAAGGTTCTGCATGCTGAATGTATTGGTGGAAAGCAGCAAACTGTTTACAGTAGATAAGGTGTTGCCATATTGGTCCTGTTCAATAGATTGTTGGGCAGCCGAACCAGAACCGCTCACTTGGAAATGGTTATAACTGAATGAAGCGGATATGTTGTCCTTGGGTGTTATATCCCAATCGAACCCAACGCCACCCTGGTAAAAGGCACGGGTTAGTTGCGCCGATCCATTTTGTGTAAGTAATGATTTTTGGTTATTGGTGTCTTGTCCTGTGCGGGTACTATTGGAATATACAGTGGCATTCAATCTTTCATTTGCATTGAAAAAAGCATGTGCCCCGAAATTTCCCTTTTTCATATTCAAATTAAATGAGCCATTCTCCAGCAATGTACCCGCCGAAGCCGAAAGGTTACCATTGATGCCCTGTGCAGTTACTTTCTTTAATATGATATTGATAATACCTCCAATCCCCTCAGCATCGTACTTTGCACCGGGACTGGTAATAACCTCTATCTTCTCTATTTCGCTGGCAGGTATAGATTGCAATACATCGGCAAGGTTGGTTCCAAACATAGTGGACGGCTTTCCATTTATAAGGAATCGTATGTTCGAATTGCCCTGCAATTCTACATTCCCATCTACATCAACTGATACTTCCGGGACTTTCTTTAATGCATCAGTCGCTACGCCACCCTGTGCAGTAAGGTCCTTATCTACATTGTAAACAATCTTGTCCACCTTATTTTCAATAGTGCTTTTATCAGCAGCTACAACAACTTGCTTCAACTTGGCAGATGCACTCGCCAGTTTTATATTTCCCAGTATAACGTTCGCTTGGGTTTTGCTGATGGTGATATTGTTTACTGTTCCCGTTTGGTATCCCACAAAATAAATCTGGAGCTTATATGTACCGTTGTCAATGCCGGTTAATTTGAATGAGCCATCATCTCCCGTGGTAACACCGTTCACTTCTTTATTATCGGTAATAGTGCTAAGGCTTATAGATGCATAAGAAACAGGCTGCCCGGTGGTGGAATCGATTATTCTGCCCTTAATAGTTCCTCCGCTTGCAGGCACCGGGTTATTCTGAGCGTATGAATATATGCCCAAGATACTGAATAAGCAAAGCAGTACTAATTTCTTTATAATATCCCTTTTCACTATGCGGTAAAAGTAGGCATCGAACCTATGCTAAATCGGTTTTATTAGGCTTTTTTAACATTTAAATAGTGTATTCGGTTTTTATCCTCCCTTTTCTGATTCAGTTAAGGTGCAGGGCATTCCTTAGAAATCAGCTTGTTTTTTGGCGATATTTGCACATCAAATTTAATACCCGACGCGCCCTGAAAAAGATTGTCTTAGCTATAATCCTGTTTATTGGAATAGTATTTAATGCCTATCCGCAACAAAGCAGCAATGCACGGTGGGTGGTTAAAAGGCCATTCGAGTTTAACGTATTTATTGAAAACAAAGGGCAGTTTGCCGAAAAGGAAAAGAAGGATGTGGGCCAGCCCATTTTGTATTATTCTAAAAAGGGAAAGCTGCACCTATACTATACTGCCAGTTCTATTGTCTTCCGTTGCGATAGCTTAGTTCCATTAGATAATGATGAAGAAAGGGGAGGGGAGAAGGAAACCAAAGTAAAAGTTGTTCCTGAATATTTCAGCATAAAATGGGAAGGTGCGAATGCGAACGCTATTGTGGAAGTGCAGAAACCGATGAGTAATTATTTTACCTATCCTAATCTTGCAGATAAGTATGGTAAATCGGGTATAACGGCGCATGCCTTTAAGAAATTGGTTTATCACAACTTATATAAGGGTATAGATGTTGAGTTCTATTATCCCGAAGATAAAGGCGGTTTGGAATATGATATTATTGTCCACCCTGGCGCTGATCCTAGTGTAGTAAAGATGAAATACACTGGTGCGAACATTGCACTATTGAATAATGACATAAGCATAAAGACTATTTTCTCAAATCTCACCGATCATGCCCCAATTGCCCACGATGGAAGTGGTAAGCAAGTCGCATCTTCATTTATGGTAAAGAACAATACAGTTTCGTTCGCTCTCGGGAATTACGATAAAACCCAGTCATTGATAATCGACCCATGGGTTACTACAACAAGTTTTACCGGTGCTAATAATGCATACGACCTCGACTATGATAAGGCTGGTAACGTATACATAAGCGGTGGTGGCGATGCAACCGAATACCAGATAAACCAATACAACAGTGGAGGCACACTGGTGTGGACATACAATGCAACGTTTGCATATACTATTACAGGAGGTTATTATGGGTATGGTGCACTGTGTACCGACCATCGTAACGGCACCTGCTATTTTGCAGAGGGTGGAAATTTTTCAGGCAGTGGAGCACAGGTATTGAAAATAAATTCTGCAGGCATTCAAAAGGCATTATTTCCGGGCAACCCGCAGGTGAATGAATTGTGGCGTGTGGCTTTCGACTATTGCAACAACCAGCTTGTGTTGGGTTGCGGTAATACAGTACAAACATACCAGGGCGCCACACTCGATACTGCACTTACCACGATGAAACCGGTTAATGTAATGGGCGCAATAACTTCGTATCACGATATTTCCCTGCTTGCACTGGATGATGTGGGTAATGCATATATGGGAACAGCTAAGAACATTAATCCAACCGATAGCGTCAATTTCAATAATGTAATTATGCGAATGCCTTTGCCTTCAATTACTCCGACTATTTACCAGGTTAAAGACGGATACGTTTTTCAGGAAGTAGCTTCTGCAATATATTATCCGTCACTAGGAACGGCTACCGCAGGTAATGGTTTTAATGGTATGGTCGCTAATAAATCAATGTTATTTACATACGATGGAGGCACGCTAAAGAAATTCAAGCCGTCGAACTGTGCTTTTGTAAGCTCGGTTAAGATAAATCCTATTCCATTTAACTGGGGCGGGTTAGATCTGGATTGCCAGGGTAACGTATATGCAGGCGATTTCTTCAACGTGAATGTGTACGATTCTAACCTAACTGCTATTGCCCCAATAACATTTGGAGGTGCTGGAGTTGTATATGCCCTAAAGGTAAATGGTAACCAGTTATATGTTACCGGTGGTGGATTTGTAGCTGCTGCAACCTTGCCCAATGTTCCTAAAATGGCAACTGTTACGAGCACACCACCAACTAAATGTTCGGTATGCGATGGTACTGCAATGGCTCAAGGATGTGGTCAGCAGCCCTTTACCTATTTGTGGAGCAATGGTGCTACAACGCAAACTATTACCAATTTATGCTCGGGTGTTTATACCGTTACCATTACCGATGCATCTTGCGAACATAAACAAGACACTGCCATAGCAAGGCTTCCGGGTAAGCCGTCGTTTACTGCCGGCCTAACAATTACCAATCCGACTTGTATTACTAAAGGGCAAATTGCAGTAAGCACTTTAACCGGCGGCACTAAACCGTTTACCTATGCATGGAGCAATGGCAATATAAATGCTCAGGATACTGGCTTAACAAGCGGAACGTATAAAGTAACTATCACTGACAGTAGCGGCTGTATTTACGATACCACTGTTACATTAACAAGTCCTAAGCCCCCAATAATTAAAGTTACTCCTGCCAGCGATAGTATTTGTGTAAAAGGGAGTGCTATAATTACGGCAAGCGGAGCTACAAGCTATTCATGGTCACCAAGTGCGGGGCTGAGCTGTACCAATTGCACCAGTCCAACTGCATCACCGGGAATAACGATTACGTATACCGTTGTTGGTGATTCGGCAGGATGTGTGAATAAAGATTCTGTTACGATAACAGTAAACAATCCTCCAACTATTTTAGTAACCCCGCCGCACGATACAATTTGTTTTGGCGGTTCTGCATCGCTCAGTGCAACGGGTGCAGCAAGCTATATATGGCAACCTGCAACCGGATTAAGCTGTACCAATTGTCCTAATCCAAGTGCATCGCCATCATCGCAAATAACATATACTGTAACCGGTACCGATCTGCATGGCTGCGTATCCACTGCAACAGCATCAGTATACATTGCTGGCCCTGTAGCAACAGCTTGTTGCGATACAACAATTCTGGCCGGTGGTTCTGCTTCTATTGGAACCACTACTTCAGGAACAAGCTATGCATGGTCGCCGGTAGGATCCTTAGGATGTAGTACTTGTTTTGTTACTTCGGCAAGTCCCATAGCGACAACAACATACACTCTTGTTGTTACCTTTAATAATGGCTGCAAGGCAGAAGATTCAGTTACTGTGCAGGTAAAAGGCTGCGACAATGTCTGGATACCTAACTCATTTAGTCCTAATGGAGATGGTAAGAATGATATGTTCGGCCCGAAGGGAGAATGTATGGTGAACTATAGCCTGTATGTCTTTAACAGATGGGGGACATTGATATACCAGAGTGAATCGGGTAAGCCGTGGGATGGTAAAGTGAAAGGAAATCTTGTGCAGGAAGATGTGTATGTTTACACTGTGAATGTGTTAAACAATACCGGTAATACAATATCGCAGACGGGCAGAGTTACCGTGATACGATAAAGAAAAATGAAAAAGTATTTTTATTATATAGGTATAGCATTGCTTTACTGTGCCTGCAATAGCAGTGGTGGCGATATGAATATGTACCACGACTGCGGCATGGAAGGGGATGCAAAACGTTACGATGTCCGTGCCCTGAACAAGTTAAAGAATAGGTACGATTTTCCCGATTCAGCAGCAATAGATCATACTATAACGTTAGAGTCTATTCTTGCACCCGGCAACGACCGCGATAGGTTCAGCCCAAGTAAAGCTGTTGAAATAACGGGCTATGTATTCGATGTGAAAATGGGAGGCGATGAAAGCTGCAACTGCCATGCCCGTGCAGTTGATGAACGAGATACACACATTGAACTTGTACTTACACCCGATGCTACTGAGGAAAAGCAAAGGGTGATTGTGGAAGTCACCCCACGTATGCGCGAGATAATGTCGAAAAAAGGAATTGACTGGAGTACGGATAATTTAAGACGAACCATTAAAGGCCACCAGGTAAAAGTCACCGGCTGGTTGCTGTTCGACGAGGAACATTCCAAACAAGCTGAGAACACAGAACCTGATAATGATAAAGACTGGCGTGCTACTTGTTGGGAAATACATCCTATTACGAAGATTGAGATTTTAGATAAACAGCTGAGCTCAGGCCCCCTCTAAATCATTGAGAATATCCAATATCGAATACTGAATGTCCAATTTCGAAATTGTAATTATTCAGACTTAATAATTTCAGGAAATACCTTCGGTGTTCAATATTCATGATTGGATATTCGATATTATAAAGCCCCTTTAGGGGTTTGGGGTAGCCTCATTTCCCATACATCTCTATCGCAGCTTTCAAATACGGAATAGCATCCATAGGTATGTTGTATTCCTTGCCATCTATGGTTTTTGTTTCCACAGGGCCACGTTTTTTGCCCAGGCGGACAACTACCATATTCAAATCGGGAATGACGAAAATGTATTGTCCTAATATGCCGCGGCAATAAGGTATGGTATGCCCTTCGCAGCGGAGTATCCACCAATTGTAACCATAGTAAGGGACAAGCTTTGCGCTCATAGATGCCATTACGTAATCTTTAGGCACTACCTGTTTGTATACCCATTTGGTAACTGGTGTTAGGTTCCAGGTAATGTGTGTTTTACCGGAATCGGTATTTACCACTTCCTGGTCATTAGGAGGGAAGGTTTCTAAATGGTCTCTCCATTTTCCTGAATCAAGATATAATTGTCCCAGGCGGGCAAAGTCACGTGCATTGGAATTAAAGCAGCAATATGCTTTTTCCATACCGCCCTGGTGGTCAACGCTCCAGTACGCAGGTTGCTCGGCACCCAGTGGCTGCCAAAGTTTTTCCGATGCATAATCAGATAATGATTTGCCTGTAGCCTTGGTAATAATGTATCCAAGTAAGGTAGAATTACCGCTCTGGTAAATGAATTCCTTGCCCGGTGTAGATGTTACTTTATATTTCAGGGTAACCTTCATAAGGTCGTCGCTATAATACGCTTCGGCAGGGTAGGCAAACGGATTAATATAGTTCTCAACCCAGTTCATGCCCGAGCTCATAGTTAGAAGGTCTTTAATGGTAAGCAGGCTATCCATACCCTGTTTGAATTCAGGAATAAAATCACTTACTTTCTCATCCACGCTTTTTATTTTTCCGTCGGCAATAGCTATACCACATAAAATACTGGTAATGCTTTTACCCATTGAAAAGGAATTGGTGTGCGAAGTATCGGAATACCCATCCCAGTATTGCTCGTAACGCAAAGAGTCATTCTTTACTATTAAGTAAGAAACCGTCTGGAGTTTCTTCATAACATTCAAATACTTCTGTGGAATAGTTTGCTTGTTATAGTCTTTACCAATAGCCCATGGCATTGGGGTGCCAATGTTCACCTTGCGGTTAGGGAAAATGCCATACTCATCAATACTTGGGTTTAGGCGTCCTTTAAGTACAGTATTTGCTAATGTTTTGTAAAGGTAATGGCGGCCTGTAACCAATATGACTATATTAACCAATAGAACTAAGGCTATTATGGTATAAATAAGCCATTTCAATATTTTTGAAACTGTTTTCATTCAGATATAGAATTAATGAATCAAAGATATGATATTTGTAATCTGAGACATTGATAAATGAAGCCACTAATAATTTTAATACTCGCTTTATTATTTAGTAGTTATTGTGTTAATGGACAGGAATTAAATCTAAGAACTTTCAATTATTCAAAGGCAGACAGTATTGCTTTGCATTTCCCCAAAACAAGATACAAGTCATATACAGAATTAGTGGCACCGTTAACTGATAAACTTAAGACCGAGCAGGAGAAGTTCCGTGTTATTTTTCGTTGGATAGCCGATAATGTGGCTTATAGTATTTCAAATAGCTCAGATGACCCTGATAAGGTAGTAAAGAAAAAGAAGGCTGTTTGTATTGGGTATTCTACTCTTTTGAAGGATATGTGTAATAGTATTGGTATAGAATGTGAAGTTATAACTGGATGGTCAAAAGTGGATCCAGTTGAAATAGGCCAAAAAACCAAGGAAACTACACATGCCTGGAATGCCGTGAAATTAAATGGGAACTGGTATTTGACAGATGTTACATGGGCAACAAGTGCATTTAACAAGAAAAAGAAAAAATTCTATAAAGAGTTTGATACAGCCTACTTTCTTCCAACGCCAGCCTTTTTTATTAAACAGCATTTCCCAAAAGATAAGAAATGGCAAATGCTAGATACCCTGGTTAAAAAATCATTTTTCATAAAATCATTAGTATGGTATGAAGCTGCAAATCAATTAGGAACTTGGATTATTAGTCCAACAAAAGGAAAGGTTACTCAAAAAGGCAATAAAGATTTTACTGTGGTACTACACATTACAAAATGGGATTCTACATCTAACTTGGATTTTATTATTGATGATGATATAAATAAAACTCAAATTAGCGAAGTGAAAAGCTATACAAATAATAGATGCATGACGGTAAAATGCAATTTTCCTGAAAATCTAAAAGGCGAACATAATGTGGATGTTTATTATAATGGGCAAGCCATAAATGGATTTAGAATTGATTTTTATTGAAATCAAATAACAAATGAAGCCACTATTAATTCTGATACTATCCCTTTTATTGAGCATTGCGGCTTTTGGGCAAGCTAATTACAGCGAAACCCAGATTAAGGATTTAATGAAGGGGGAGTGGTTTGATGCAATTGATGGTTGGCATGAATTGGTTCTGTCCTATGATACTATATTGGATATTAGAACTCACAGAGCGCCGCCGCCATCCGGGATTCATGATGATTGGTGGGATTATACATCTATGACTTCCACAACTGCAAAATATAATTTAACTAAGCATAATGGTAAACCCGATTCATTAAAAAATAGTCCAACAGGATATTATCTCATGATAATGAATAAAAAAAATATAGTTACCTGGGCGGCAGTCTACTCAATAAATCGTAAGCAAATGGAGTTGTTATTACCTAATGGTAAGAAATTGACTTATTCTCGAACTGGTTCATTTCCTCCGTATGAAGATGAGGAAGAATTAAAGAAACATGGTCGCATTCAAATATTGTTTTAGCAAATGAAACCACTCTTAATTCTGATACTTTCTCTTTTATTTAGCATTGCTGCTTTTGGACAGAAAGATAGTTCGTATTTATTTGTTAGTTCAGATTCTATCAATAATGAAAAAGTAAGACTTGATAAGATATTTGCCGCAGATAATATAAAAGTAACTGTGTTAGTTTCAGGTTGTTTCTTTGAGGAACATTATAGTATATGGATTCAAAAAATAAAGAAGGGTTACGCGTTTAGGTCAGTAGACACACTTAGTCTTACAAAAATCGATGTTAGAATTGGTAAGTTATCTAAAGAAGATGTTCAAAGTATGAAAGCTCTATTTGTGCAGGGATTAACTGATCGAGGATGCTTTGGAACAACATCTGAACATTTTAATGTGGAAGCCGATAATAGGAAAATCGCCTTTAGATATTTCAGATGTGAATATTCGCCAAGCGACCTTTTAGATAGACTTAAATTTATAGTTTGGCGGAAATAAGAAATAAATGAAGCTACTATTAAACCTAATATTATCTCTTTCATTTGGCATTGCAGCTTATGGACAAGCCTTTCCCCTTGATGGCTTTACAAATAAGAATGAAGCGAAGAACTT
The DNA here is from genome assembly GCA_035485295.1 of Bacteroidia bacterium. Taxonomy (GTDB): domain Bacteria; phylum Bacteroidota; class Bacteroidia; order JABEUT01; family JABEUT01; genus JABEUT01. The sequence goes on along the minus strand of DATHOD010000162.1, from coordinate 17,653 downwards.
AATGATAAATGGATTGAAAGCAGGTAAGTGGATTGAATACATTGATGATAATGATAATATAACCGCCGATACCAATGCACCTTATTATATTCTTTCAGTATATAAGGATAGTAATAGGTATGGGAAAATACGTGAGTATTATAAAAGCGGTAAGCTATATATAGAAGCTCCGGCTGATGCTGATGGATACTTAAATGGAACAGTAAAAGAATATTATGAAAGCGGAGTATTAAGGGAAGAAGCACCATATATTGATGATGTTAAAATTGGTATGGAAAAGGAATATTACCCCAGTGGTAAGATAAAGCGTGAAACTCCCTATGATACCGCAGGGATAGTAAATGGTAAGGAAAGGATTTATTACGAGAATGGAACATTGCTGGGAGAAGGGCCATTTAAAGATGGTAAAGAGAATGGAATAGAAAAACAATATTACCCAAGCGGTGAATTGGAATATGAAACGCCTTACCTGAATGATTCAATTAATGGAGTAGTAAAGGAATTTTATGAGACAGGGAAATTAAAATCGGAAACGATATTTAAAAATGGTGAAGAAGGAGAAAGCCATTATTATGACGAAAATGGGAAAGAAGTTTATGTTGATGAAAACGGAGATGAAATCAAATAGGATATGAAATCACTATTAGTTTATAAAGGTTTTAAAGTCCATAAAGTTTTAAAGTATGTATTGACTTTAGGAACTTTCTGCTTTATGAACTTTCAACTTGTTGCGCAGCAAGACAGTTTAGGTTTTACCAATAAAGCAGAGGCAAAGAACTTAATGGTAAATGGAAAGAAAGAAGGGAAATGGGTAGAGTATATGGATGATTTGGGAAGTACAACAGATACTACTTCTCCTTATTTCAAGTTAACCATTTATAGGGAGGATAAGCCATTAGGTATGGTTAAAGTTTATGATGGAGGAAAATTAGTAAGTGAAATCCCCTATAAAGCAGGTAAAATCAATGGTATAGTTAGGGAATATAATTATAATAATTGGAAATTAAAGAGTGAAATACCTTATATAAATGGTAAGGTAAATGGAGTTTATAAAGAATATTACGATAATGGTCAATTGCAATTTGAAACTAATTATATTGATGGGAAAGAGAATGGTATGGATAAAGAATATTATGAGAATGGCAAGCTTATGAGTGAAACGACATACGTTAATGATACAATAAGTGGAGTGGATAAATTGTATTATGAGAATGGTGAGTTAGAGATGGAAACCACCATTAATGGTAAAGGAAAGGTTATGGTGAAAGAGTATTATGAGAACGGCGAAATAAAATCTGAAACTCCCTACTTGAATGGTAAAAGGGAGGGGCTTGAAAAAGTATATGGTATGAATGGACAGGTTATAAGTGAAACTACTTTTACTGATGATAAGCCGTTAAAAATTGAAAAATTCGATATTCTTGGAAATAGAATCAAATAGCAAATGAAATCACTGTTAATTCTTATACTTTCTCTTTCATTTAGCATTGCTGGTTTTGGGCAAGCAAAAATTAAGGATACAGTATTCATAAAACATGACAGCAACTGGATTGATGAGAAATTAAACTATGTTACTGATACAGTTGTTTTTCCATCAGGAATGGAAAGGAATATTCTAATTGGCACTACCGTTGTTCCTGGTACTCATAATCAGTATAAAGCAAGATGGGAGTCTGGTATTTACTTTTACAAAGTGACAAAATCAGAGTGTCAGGCTAACGCATCTGAGGAACCTGGAATGGGGCAGGACCATATTAATTCTATTATGCATACTGACTCTACCTTGATAATTGATATTAATATATACGATAATTGTTGTTATTCGTTTTTATGTGATATATCAGTGGACAGTACTGGAACATTAAATCTAATATATAATGGTTATGGTGCACATTGCGATTGCGACTGCTGCTTTGGATTGACCTATTATTGTAATATTGAAAAAAGTCCTGAGCCTAAGGAGATTAAATATAGTCTGATAAAAGCCGTAATAATAAACGGGAATAAAAAGAGCAAAAAAGTAATTAAGCCAAATAGCAAATGAAGCCACTCTTAATTCTCATATTATCTCTTTCATTTAGCATTGCGGCTGTTGGGCAAGACGATAGTGCTGATACTTTTAATAAGGCAGAAGCCATGAATCAAACGGTAAATGGAAAGAAAGAAGGGAAATGGATTGAAAATTTCACAGTAGATGAAGTAAAAGCGGTCGATACTGCTCTTCATCAACCCTACTACAGATTGATTTTATATAAGGCTGGTATACCTTATGGAATGGTATATGAATATTACCCCAATGGAGAACTTTATAGTAAAACAAAATATGTAAATGGTCAGAAAAATGGTTTGGCAAGATTTTATTATCGAGATGGAAAGCTTGAGGAGGAAATTATTTATCGGGATGATATAGAAAATGGAATAGATAAATTGTATTATGAAAGTGGAAAATTAAAATCGAAAACCATTTATAATAATGGTGTTCCTGGTATAACCAAAAACTACGACGAAAACGGAAATGAATTCAAAAAATAAAATAGCAGTAGTTGCAATTGCTCTGTCCATGATGGTTATATCATGCGGGCATAAAACAACATTCAAAGAAATAGATATAAATAATCAGTATACTATTTCGGTACCTGCCTATATGCAGGTAACTAATGAGCTGTTGCCCGGTATTGCTTCTCTGCAATACGAGAACGATTCAGCAAAATTGTATTTGCTGGTGATAGATACTGCCCGCAGCGGTATGCGTGAAGGTTCGCTAAAAGCCTTTTACGATTCTGCTGTGGCACAGCCTGCTTTGGAATCAGCGCAAATTACGCCTGCTAAGTTTAAAATGCTGGGCGGAGATTCAGCCTACACATCTGAAATGACGGGAGCCATATCAGGGCAGTACAGTGGCCCCGCACCCGATTCTATGAAAATGTTTTATAAAATAGAAGTAGTCGGCAGCGCTGATCGCTTTTACCAGATACTAATCTGGAGCCAACTAAGCAGGGCAGAGGATTTAAAAGGTGATATGGATAAGGTCCTGGCATCTTTTCATGATATACATAGATAAAATTAAGAATTACAAATTATAAAATTAGGAATTTAGGAACGTATTTGCAGAGAATAATCCCCTCCTGCGGAGGGGTGTAGGGGTGGGTATGTTTCCGTCATTGCGAACGTAGTGTGGCAACCCCGAAGGGCTGGTGAACACCCTAATGAACAATTAGCTAATCAGTGAACAATCTCAGTTTTGCCCTCTCCGTTGCTCATTGATTGGCTAATTTGTATTTATTGGAATTCGCGATTGCTGCGCAATTCCTCTCCCAAGCGGGAGAGGCGTTAGTTTTTTGTCATTCTGAACGAAGTGAAGAATCTATTCCTATCTTTAGAGCACATGATGTAAATCATAAGAAAGTATGACAAATCTGTGACATATAGTTTTCGTTTTAGATTCACCTTTGCAGGGAATACTAAAAGAGGAGAGTGAACAGATTTTCAGTAATAGCATTTACACATCGTTCAACGGGTCTAACCGACCTTCAAAGCCTTTTTATTGATGGTGACATTTTGCCGACACGCCTTGCCGAGATCAAGCAAAAACTTGGCGTTGATGGACTTATGTATCTCGCTACCTGCAATCGCGTGGAATTCATTCTTTCAACTGCTAATACCCCTGCCGAAGGCTTTACCAATAAACTTCTTACCTTGTTTCATCCGGAATGGAAAGAAAAGGATTTGAAATGGGCGCAGAAGCATGTATTGGCTCTGCATGGCGAAGAAGCTGTAAAGCACATTTTCGAAGTAGCTTCATCTCTCGATTCGCTGGTAGTGGGTGAAAGGGAAATTATTACCCAGGTTAGACAAGCCTATGAATGGTCCCACGAGCATAAGCTTACCGATGACTATATCCGCATACTGGTAAAGAAGACCATTGAAACCGCCAAGAGCGTATATACCGATACTAAGATTGCTGAGAAACCTGTTTCGGTAATGTCATTGGCATGCCGCAAATTGCAGGAATGGAAAGTAAACCCCGATGCACGTATATTAATGGTTGGCGCAGGCCAAACGGCTGATATAATGGTGAAATACCTGAGCAAGCATGGTTTTAAACACTTCACAGTATTTAACCGCACTCTTAAGCATGCTAAAGAACTTGGTAGGAAATATGGCATTGCTGCGCACTCTTTAAAAGAACTGGAAACCTACGATAAAGGCTTCGACCTGCTTATAACCTGTGTACAAAGCCACAAGCCTATTATTACCGGAAAGCTTTTCGATAAGCTCTCTATGGGCGAGAAATCAACCAAAGTAATTACTGACCTTGGTCTGCCATTCAATGTAGATAAGTCGGTAATGAACCGCAAAAATGTAAAAGGTGTAAGCATTGAAAGCCTGAACGATATAGCGAAGAAGAACCTGAACGAGCGCAAAGGCGAAATGAAAGCCGCCAATGAAATTATTGAAGCTGCCGTTAAGGCATTCTATACAGATATAAAGGCCCGCGAAATTGAATTGACCTTACGCGATGTACCGGGCCGTATACAGAAGATCAAGCACCAGGCTATTACATCTGTATTCGTTAAAGAAATAGAATCTCTCTCTCCCGATTCCCGCCTTGTACTTGAAAAAGTAATGGATTATATGGAGAAGAAGTGCATTAGCGTACCTATGCAGATGGCAAAAGAGATTTTACTTAACAAAGAGTCGTAATTACGACCAATTGCCTTTTTTTTACGACAAGTTGCATTTTATAGGCAACGTATTTAGGTAAAAAGTTTATCTTTGTTCCAGAGTACTATTGCATGGCCGAAAAAACTACTTCTACCTTGATTCCTAAGCGTGTGGGCACTACTAAGCAACCTGATAACGAGTTCCCGAACGATCTATTTAAAACGGTATCTGAACTTACCACCGATGGGCTTGCTATAATAGAAAATGGCGTTTTTTTACTGGCAAACGACCAATTGCTAAATACATTTCAAACTACCCGCGAACAACTTATAGGTTCTCAAACCCTCAACTTTGTTCATAAAGATGACCGTGATACTGCCCTTGAAGAATTAACACTGAACAGGAAAGTAGTATATGAACTTAGGATACGCAGGGGCGACGGTGAGTTTGTTCATGCGGAGGTAAGGGCACACCCTGTCATGTACCAGGGTAAAAAATGCCGGCTGCTAATGCTTAAAGACATTTCTGCACGAAAGATAAGCGAGCGCACTTTTGCTAACTATCTCAATATCATAGATGCTTTTCCGGAAGCCATTAGTGTACACGATAAATCGGGCAAGATACTTTTCTCGAATGCAAGCGGCTATAAGATGATAGCTGCAAAGCCGGGAGTATCGGTAAAAGGTATGAATGTAATGGAGTTCATTTTACCTGAATACCATGCTCAAATAAAAGAAGATAAGAGCAAGATTGATAAGATGGAAGCGGTAATTGGCCGCTTTGTAAGAATAAAGCCGATAAATGGCGGCGAGCCAAGAAGCCTTGAAATATCGGTTATACCTATCAAATGGGGTGAAGATGTGGCGATAATGACCGTTTGCCACGATTCATCATTAGAAGAACAAATTGAAAAGAGCGAAATAGCGAAGCAGGTAATGCAGTCGGTAAACGAACACCTGCAATGGGAAATAGCCGAGCACCGCAACCTGGAAGCCAAGCTGAAAAAGATGGTGGATGAGAAAGAGTGGTTGCTGAAAGAGGTGAACCACCGTGTAAAGAATAATTTGCAGATAATTACCAGTATTCTCAATTTGCAGATAAACCAAATGCAGGATACTAAGCTGGTGCCTGTTATGCGTGAGTTCCAAAACAGGTTCTATGCGCTCTCATCAATATATTCAAGCCTCTATCACACCGAGGCAAGCGAAGAGATAGACATATCGGGTTACCTGAAAGATTTGACGCATAATATTTTTATTTCCTATTCCGATCCTGCCAAAAGAATATCAATGGAGTGCGAGACCGATAGGATATTCATGGAGTACGATCAGGCTATTACCTGCGGCCTTATTGTAAACGAACTTGTTTCGAATTCTATTAAGTATGCATTTCCTGCAGGTAAAAATGGCCAGATACAAGTTTCATTAAAGCACGAAGGCAAAAAAATGAAACTGGAAGTAGCAGACAATGGAGTAGGTATACAGACAAAATCGAAAACTAAAAAGAAAGCATATGTTTCACTGGGCCTTCAACTTGTAGATAGCCTTGTAACCCAGTTGAAAAATGCTAATATGAAAAAGAGTTCAGGTGCAAAAGGCACCACATTCACCATCACTTTTACCGCGGAAGTGATACCAAAACGAAAGCAGACAATTAAATAAACCTCCATGAAAAAAACCAGTGTTCTTATTGTTGAAGATGAAGTGATCATTGCCCGGGATCTGGCCCAGACGCTCACTAAGTTAGGCTACCTGGTAGTTGGCCATTGCGTAAAAGGCGAAGATGCTATTACCATGGTTGAAGAAAAAATGCCCGACATTATTTTAATGGATATAATGTTAAAAGGCGATATGACAGGTATTGATGCAGCAAAGGAGATCCGCAAAAAATTCCAGTTGCCTGTAGTTTACCTTACCGCATATTCCGATGAAGACAGTATTGGCAGGGCAAACTCATCAGGCCCATCAGGTTACCTGGTAAAGCCTTTCAAGGCAAATGACCTGCGTGCTACTATCGAAACTGCATTGTATCGCTTTAAAGAAGAAATGCAATTGCGCAAGGAGAATGAAATGCTCTATCACTTAGTTCAGAATAAAGACTCGAACTCTAAAGATATTTTATTTGTGAAGTCCAGCTTCCAGTTAGTGAAGGTGGTAATGAAAGATATATTATATGTAGAAGCGCTTAAAGATTACGTTAGCCTGCACACCATACAAGGCAAATACATCATTCGTTCTACCATGAAGGGTATACAGGAAAAATTGCCACCTGATCGTTTTGTAAGGGTGCACCGTTCATTTATTGTGCGTGTAGATAAGATCATTTCTATTGATCATACCAAGGTGATTCTGGAATACAATAAGGAAGTGCCTATAGGCGGCCTTTATAAAGAAGAGTTCCTGAAGCGTATCAACACTATCTAGACAATTTCAAAGTCGATAAACTTTTTCACCAGGTCGGTTCTTTTAACCCTTACGTTTATATCTTGTCCCAATTGCAATGTCTTGCCCGTTTTCTTGCCACGCAGGCAGTATGATCTTTCATCGAAGAAATAAAAGTCATCTTTCATTTCACGCGAGCGGACAAAGCCTTCGCATTTATTTTCTTTCAGCTCTACAAATATTCCGTATTCAGTAACACCTGATATAGTACCGGCAAAGGTCTGTTTCAGGAACTGCTGCATATACTGCACCTGCTTGTATTTAATAGATGTGCGTTCTGCTTCTTCTGCAAGGCGTTCCATTTTCGAACAGTATTTGCATTGTTCTTCAATAGCACGTTTATCATCTTCAATCTTTCCTTTGGTAAGGAAACTATACAACAATCTATGCACCATCAAATCGGGGTAACGGCGGATAGGGGAGGTGAAGTGCGTATAGAAATCAAAGCCTAATCCGTAGTGGCCAATATTCTTGGTAGTATAATAAGCCTTTGCCATAGTTCGTATAGCAAGCAGGTTTATCATGTTCTCGTAAGGCTTAGAACGCGCTCCGTCTATAAGTGCATTAAATGAATTAGCCAGGTTCTTGGTGTTCATGAAATTCGAACTGATGCCTGCCTTGTGCAAGAAGTCAGAGAACTTTTGCAGCTTCTCCATATCGGGTGCATCATGCACACGGTATACAAATACGTTTGCTTTCTTCTTCTCATGTTTATCGGGCCATTCAAATTTGCCGGCTGCATTACGGCTACCCTGGGTTATTTTACCAATTAGCTCAGCCACCTTTCGGTTAGCTAATAGCATAAAGTCTTCTATCAGTTTATGGGAATCGTTAGGCTCCATAAATTTCACTCCGGTAGGGTTACCCTTAGCATCCAGAATAAATTTTATCTCCGTCTTCTCAAATTGAATAGAGCCTTCCTTCATTCTTTTCTCCCTTAGCTTTTTAGCCAGGTCATTCAGCGTATGTATTTCCTTCGATAGCTCATGTTCTTTACCTTCCAGCACTTCCTGCACTTCTTCGTAATTAAACCTTCTGTTCGAATTAATTACTGTTTTGCCAAACCACTGGTTCTTAATTTCAGAATTGGGCGTAAGTTCAAATACGGCTGAAAAGCATAATTTGTCTTCATGCGGATTGAGCGAACATGCTTCGTTCGATAATGCTTCCGGCAACATAGGTATAACCCTGTCTACAAGGTAAACCGATGTACCACGTGCTTCCGCTTCTCTGTCAATAGGTGAATCTAATTCTACATAATGGCTAACGTCGGCAATATGCACTCCAATTTCCCAATTGCCGTTATCTAATTTCTTTATAGATAAGGCATCATCAAAATCTTTTGCATCTGCCGGGTCAATAGTGAAGGTCATAATATTCCTGAAGTCGCGCCTGCGGCCAATTTCTTCAGGTGTTACCCTGGTCTTTAATTCTTCTACCGCCCGTTGAACTTTATCAGGGAATTTTAATGGCAGTCCATATTCTTCAATAATGGAATTCATTTCAGCCTGGTGCTCACCCGGCATACCCAACACATCAATAATTTCTCCGGTTGGGTTTTTATCGTTGGGCCTCCAGCCAGTAACATGTACTACTACTTTCTGCCCGTCCTTTGCATTATGTATATTCTGTGGTGGAATAAAAATATCTACAGGTACACGGTTGCTGTCGGTCATTACAAATGCATACTTGTCTGCTATCTGTATAGTGCCACTATAGGTGCTTTTGCCTCTTTCTAATATTTCTACTATTTCACCTTCGGGCCTTTCGCCATGGTGGGTTCTTTTTACTAATACTTTTACTGTGTCGCCATGCATGGCGTTTCCTGTCCTGTCCTTTGGAATAAAAATATCGTGTTGCAGGTCGGGGGATAGTATATATGCCACACCCGATCCTTTCATGTCTACCGTTCCGGTAACATGATATCTCTGGTTTATCTTTTGTTTTTTCATTTATTAAAATTGCCTATTTGTTCAGGCGTTGTCGCACAGCTTCGTACAATACAACTGCTGCACTGACTGATACATTGAGTGATTCTATTTTACCCATGAGCGGTATGCGCACTTGCGCGTCGCTTAGCTTCATCAGTTCCGATGAAATGCCGCTGCCTTCCGAGCCAAGTATAATAACGGTGGGTAAAGTATAATCTGTTTTGGTATAAGGGTTATCTGTTTTTTCGGTACATGCTATTACCTGTAAGCCGCTCGACTTAAGGAAATGCAATGCTTCGGCAAGGCTCGGCTCCCTGCATATGGGCATCAGGTTTACTGCTCCTGCCGATGCTTTCATGGTCTCCTCGTTTATCTGTGCCGACCCTTTTTGCGGAATAATAACTGCATCGGCTCCGGTACATTCGGCAGTACGTATTATGGCTCCCATGTTGCGTACGTCGGTAATTTCATCTAGCATTACCAGTAATGGTGTTTTGCCTTTTTCAAATATCGATGGCAAAAGGTGTTCTATCTTATGGTAAATAATATCTGATATATAAGCTACTACGCCCTGGTGGTTCTTACGGGTAAGACGGTTAAGCCTTTCCATAGGAACATACTGGAATGGTATTTTAAGGTCCCTTAATTTGAATTGCAATTCCTTGGCAAGCGGGCCTTGCAGGTTATTCTGGATAAATACTTTTTCAAGTTCTTTACCGCTTTCAATGGCTTCAATCAATGGGTGAATGCCAAATATTAGTTTTTGATTAGCTTGGATCATAATAAATAAAGAAGCAAAATAAACCGCCTTTGTGGTTCAGTCAACCTACTTTCTGGAAAATTTATAAGTTATTTTAAACAAGGGAAATAATAAACTACCATATATTATTGGCAGTATGTGGATACAAAGGTACTCTAAATTTGATAATGGGGGTATCTTAACCATTCAGGGCTTATTATCAGTGCAGAAGGTTTTGTATATTCGTTTGACACAATTTAACCACATCAAAAAAATAAAACCATGAAAAAACTATTTCTAACCCTTGTCATAATCGGTGTTTCAATCACCTCAGCATGGTCTCAAAAGTCATCTAATCCATGCACTAAGCGCAGCTGGGTGTTAAATATAACTCCGCAGACCAAGAAGCAATACATTGACAGTGTTGTTACGGCATGGAAAGCAGATAGCATTAATCTGAAATTTACAGTACTGGAATATAATGCCAAGGGCTTATTGGGAAAAATAAAAGGCTCAGTTGATGTGGGTGGTTCGCCTAGCGGTACTTTTGGATCTGATAACCTGGTATCTTATGAAATTAAGATAGAGGATAGGCCAAACCTATCTATAAAGGGTAAATAAGCTAATAGGCAACCAATTTCCCGGTTATTGTCATATTTCTGATTTTATTTCTATATTTGAATAAGAAGTTGAGGGGCTTATTTAACTATCAGTACAAGATTAGTAATGTGTTAATTATCCTATTTCTGTGAAGGGAAGTTCAGAGTTATACGACATTATACATTCACTCTCCATGAGTGAAAAGAGGTATATCTCCCTGTCTATTATGCACCAGGGCGATAAGGCATATCTTAAACTATTTAAAGCCATATCGAAGCAAAAGGAATTTGACGAAGATGAACTGCGTGTTCTGCTAAAGGGCGAAAAGTTCATGGCGCGCCTGCCTAAGATCAAATACTTCCTATACAATTTCATTCTCAAGAAGCTAAGCGGTTATTACTGGACCCGCGAGAACGATACATTGCTAAATGAGTTATTCATTGAAACAGATATCCTTTTCAAGAAGAACTTGTTAGGACAAGCTACCAAGCGCATGCAAAAGCTGAAAGAGCTTGCAGAAGAGAATGATGAATATGAAATGCTGTTGCAGTGTTATAGGTGGGAGAGAAGGTTCTCTATCAATTCATCATATAGGTTAAAGACAATAAAGGACAGGGATGTATTGCTGGATAAAGAATTGGAACTTATTAAGAACATGGAAATAATAAGCCAGTTCAATGCATTGTCTGACAAGCTCTACATATTTATTAAACCGCGTGGAGATATCCGGAAAGAATCGGATATACGGGAGTTACGTAAGTTCCTTGATACTCCCATACTAAAACTAAAAGTGGAAACGCTACCGACACCTGCTAAGATATTGTACCACCACTTTTATATGCAGATATACTATTACCTGCACGAAAACAAAAATGCAACAAAGCATGTAGAGAAATATCTTGCACTGCTTAAGCCGAAGATATCGGTGAATGAGGCAATACTTAAGCGTTACATAAATGGTTTAAATAACCAGGCATTGTTGCTTACTTACGAAAAGGATTATACGGGAGCGCTCTCTACACTCGAGAAGATGAGAAGCGTGATAGAGGAACTTCCTGCCACCAAGAACTTCTCTGACGAGATTACCAAATCTACCAATGCAGCTGTGCTTGAGTTGGAAGCAGAGATTTATTTAATGTCGGGCCAGTACAAAAAGAGTGTGGCTATGATACCAAGTATAGAGCAGTTTATGAAGCTATATGCCGGTAAGCTGGAGCCCGAATACGTATTGATATTTAATTACATCATTGCATACTCTCACTTTATTGTGGGCAATTACAAGCAGACTATTCTTACACTGAATAAAATATTGAACTATACCAAAGAAGATTTGGTATTGCGTGAGGATATGTATTGCTATAGCAAGATACTCTACCTGATTGCCCACTACGAAGCAGGAACGGAAGGCTTGCCTGATTATCTGATCAAGTCGACATACCGTTTCTTATCTCAACGTAAGAGGTTGTACAAGATTGAAAGTGCCATTCTTAATTTCATTCGTAACAAATTGCTTAAGGGCTTTAATCCTTCACGGCTTACAAGCAGCTTAGAAGAACTTAAGAAAACTATTATTGAAATTGCCAAGGACCCTTATGAAAGAAAGATACTGGAGTATTTCGACTATATATCATGGCTGGAGAGCAAGATAAGCCGTAGGCCTTTCTATGAAGTGATTAGTGAGGCGCATACTAAGCATTAATGATGGAAATAATTAAGGATAGATTTATAAAGTATTTGCTTCTCTTTGTGAGTGAATTAATACTTATATATGCTATTGCTTTTATTGATATTAGTAGGCACTTTTTTTCTGAATCACCTTCTTATTGGTTGCCGATTACGGTATTTGCGTTTATAATATTAAGTTTCGTTTGGTCATTTTTTGCTACTGGGGGTTACAAAATTTCACAGATTATTTGCGCAATATTTTCAGGTGCGCTCACTTCAGGTATATTGTTGTTATGTGATTCACATCTCAGGGAGGTTGAATTATCAATCTTGCATTTGAGAACTGTTGAGTTTCTAAACAAAAATTATGAATTACCTCTTCTCATTGTTATCTCAGATTTAATTCAGTTAATATTTTGGGAATTTATGAAAGTCATTGGTGTGATTTCATTGCCACAACGTTACCCCGTAAGCGCTAATCTGTGATTAGAATTATTCCTTCGACATTGGACATTCAGTATTCGATATTCAATATTCCCCCCGTAAGCGCTAATCTGCGATTAGTGCTAGAATAATAGGTAATCTGTGATTACCAAAACCCTGGGTTATGAGTAATAGGTAATTACCAAAACAATTACCTTTGAACTATGTCAGAGAAATATAAAACGGATGCTGATGGTTTATACTTTGTAACCCTGACCGTAGTTGGGTGGTTTGATGTTTTTACGCGCAGAGAGTATCAGGAGATCATGGTTGAAAGTATTGCATACTGCCAGAAAAATAAAAACCTTAAAATTTATTGCTACTGCCTTATGCCAAGCCACTTTCATTTTATAACCTGGTCAGAAAATGGCGAGCTATCGGATATATTGAGGGATATGAAGAAATATACTGCTAAGCGGCTTATAAAGGCAATAGAAGAAAACCCTGAAGAAAGCAGAAAGGAATGGTTGTTGAACCAATTTGAATATTATGGCAGCATAAGTCCACAAAGGCAAAGCATGCAATTTTGGAAACATGATAATCATCCGTTTTTTCTGTATAGCAACAAAATGATTCATCAGAAAGTAAATTATATACATGTGAATCCGGTAGAAGCAGGATTTGTAAATTTACCACAGGAATGGAGGTTAAGCAGCGCAAATGAACAAAGCCCAATAAAACTTGATGAACGTATTTAATTGCAAATTAAATAGCTATATAAGCACTAATCACAGATTAGCGCTTACTGGGAATAATAGTCACGAGCGAGGGCGCTCGCGCCTACATGTGATTAAGTAGCCCAAATGAACAAAGTCCAATAAAACTTGATGAACGTATTTAATTACAAATTAAATAGCTATATAAGCACTAATCACAGATTAGCGCTTACGGGGCGAAGAACGCACCTACATCAATATTTGAAATTAATTTTGATTCAGGGCCTCATCATGATATTTAATTCATGTGGTTTTGTAAACTCTTTGAATAGATATTCTAGTATTCCAAATGAGCAGAAAATGTATAAGAAAGTACAAAATGAACTAGTGAGATTAAAAGCCAAGAAGATTGATACGATATTGACATTTGGTAATCATTATATGGTAAATTCTAAAATAGAAAGTGAAAGGAATGTAAACTATATAATATACAAGGAAGAGGGGAAAGTATGGGTTGATCGCTTTTACTTTGTAAGCAGGAATAAAAGCTATAAAATCAAATATTCCAATAAAAAGATATTTGCCGATGGCAATAAGGTGTTTAGTTATTTTTTTGAAAACAGAATAGATACTATTAAAACTGTGCTTTCTCCTATTCAAGCATTTATCGCTGATGATCCGAGCTATTATGCAATTGATTTTATTTTCAAGGAGAATAATTATAAGTATAGCATTAACGACTATCAAGCAACACATAATAAGCGAAGCTCTCTTGTGTTATTCCCGGAGTTTATATTGCAAATGCTCAAAAGTGATGGGCTTTGTTCAGAGTATGAGTATCACCCGTAAGCCCCGTAAGCGTTAATCTGTGATTAGTATTATTCCTTCGACATTGGACATTCAGTATTCGATATTCAATATTCTCAAATATACTGCCCAATCTTCCCTAATGGTTTCACAAACAGAGTAAGCAATCCCGGTTTTAGCTTATTTATCTTCCAGGCTTTCCTATCTTCCATATTGGCGGTAATGCGCCTTGCAAGCGAACGATTGCTTGTGCCACCTGTGCGCATTTGTACTAATACTTGTGGTATATAATGCGGAGTAAGATTATGCTTGTGCAGCATACGGAGCATCAATTCGTAATCGGCAGAAATGGAGAATGTGGTATTATAATTTCCATATTCATCATACCATTTCTTTTTTAGAAAGAACGTAGGGTGGGGTGGCATCCAGCCTTTCAGGAAAATGTCTTTTGTGTAATCCCCTGCTTTCCAGTTACGGGTTATTTTGCCTGTATTGCTGCGGTCTACATATTGCAGGTCGCCATATATACAGTCTGCTTTTGAATCGTCAAATGCTTTGGCAATGGTTGAAATAATATTGGGTGCAGGGTAAAAATCATCAGCATGCAAAAAGCCTATAATATCTCCCGATGATCTGCTAAGTCCCTTATTCATTGCTTCGTATATACCCGCATCTTTTTCCGAAACGCAAATATTTATTTTGTCTTTGTATTTATCCAGCAATGTCTTGGTTCCATCAGTAGAGCCACCATCAATAACTATGTATTCCAAATTACCATAATCCTGTGCAAATACCGATTGCATCGTACTCTCCAATGTATCGGCATTGTTATAGCAAACGGTTATGATAGTTACTTTACTCATACTACAGCATATTAGTATAATACATACTATTGTTGAGACTGCCACGCCCGATTGATCGGGCTCGCAGTGACGTATGTGTTTGGTTCGTCATTGCGAGGAACGAAGCAATCTCAGTATTTGTTAGAAGATACATGTACATTCAATATGATTCTTTTACTCAAATATATGTATGCTCTGTTTCAACAGTTCCGGATTATCAATAAACGCTTTAGCAGTCGCCCTTGTTCCTTCCGACCATTCCTTAAAAGTGGATGAATCCATTGCAATGACTTTATCAATTGCCTTTACAAAATCTTCTTTCTTATCTAATGCTAGATCAAATCCTGCTTTGTTTGCTTCCAAATTCCTCCATGGGGTTTGGTCGCTGATTATAGCAGGGCATCCGCAGCACATAGCTTCTAATATGGTGTGCCCGAAGTTCTCGCCTTGTGTAGGCATAAATAAAAAGTGCACATCTTTCAATGCCCCTGGAATATCTTCCTTTGCAATAGGTCCGAAATGTTCCGCTTCAATATTATCTGAGAATTTATTGAGCACTGCTTTGCATTTCTCCCAATACGCATAATCGTATACCGGGCCATAAATATCGAACTTCACTTTTCCTTTTACTTGCTGCAATACCTCTAGTGCGTATAATAAATTTTTTTCCGGTGATACTCTTGCCACGCTTACCAAATGAACGGATCCGTAATCTTTTCGTTTGCTTACAAATGGAGGTAATTCCATTTTACCCGGCAAGTTAGGGGCAACACGTATATCAGCTTTTTTGCCAAACACATCTCTTGTATGTTTTGCTTCCTGTTCCGATGCCGCATGAAAATGCATATTCTTTATCAGGCTGCTGTTCTTTATCCATAACAGAAATGGCCTTTTCTTCCAGCTTTTAATTGCAATAGCACTTGGCGCTAACATACCACGGGGAGCAAGAATTACTTTCTTCTTCAGCTTGTTTAATATGAAGAGAGGCATAATGGTAAAGCGTGGAGAATACATACTGTTGAGGTATGCAATATCAAACTCTTCACTCTCAATCAGCTTAGCCATATTCGGGTAACCCAGATTCTTCTGCGAGAAATAATACACGCGCATTCCATTGGGCAGAATGTTCCATTCATCGCTTTTAATGCCTTTGTAAGGAACTATATCGGTATAATCGGTATCGCGGGTAACAACAGAAAAATCGTAATAATCCTTAAGGTGGTTAATAAGGTTGAACGACGACTGTATAGGTCCACCTGCCATAAAACCGGGATAGAACCAATCACTGAAAAGGAGTATTTTTTTCTTAGCCATCTATTTCGTTTTCCTGCATCCAGTTTTCTAGCATTACCAGGTGCCACAATTTATACCATGGTGTTTTCCCGTGGTCCGCTAAAAAGCCTTTCCACAAAGAAAGCACATAATCTTTATTGAACTGAGGGCGGTTGGAAAGACTTATCAAATTTCCTTCACAAAATGTTTTCAGTTCGCCCTTCATCCATTCCGTCCATGGGAAGCTGAAGCCCATCTTTGGGCGATTTACAATACCATCAGGCAATAATCCCTGGGTTGCATCTACCAATAATTTCTTCGGAGTAGTAGGGAACTTAGTTGCATCATCTAGACCAATTACATATTCTACTAATTTATAATCGAGGAAAGGAACACGGACTTCAAGGGCATGTGCCATGCTCATTTGGTCAGCATCACGTAATAAAATATCGGGTATATAATTGCCTAATTCAGCTGTTGATATCTTAGATAAGATACTATGATTGCGGTTAAATATTAGTTCCCGCTCTAGTGAATCAGTACCTTTTAAAATTTTATTTGTCTCTTTTTCAGTAATCGTTTGGCGGGTTAGGGGATAGGTGCTTTCTAAGTTCCAGTTAGGAAGATTGCAGAGTTCTATCAGCTTATCGGCGGCTGGAGAATTATTGTACAGCTTGTATAAGTATGCAGGCAATGAAACAATAGGTTTAGGAAACCCTGCCACCCATTTCATCTTTTCCAGTTTGTATAAGCGTTTGAAGAGGGGATAGCCCGCGAACAGTTCATCGCCACCCAAACCCGATAAGGCCATTGTAATACCACCTTGCTTGGTAGCTTCCGAAACTATATAGCTGTTCATGCCATCTCCACCGGGGTGGTCCATGGCACCTAACACAGATGACAGCTTATCTAAGAATAATTTTAGCGATAGCTTTATCTCATGATGCTCTGTATTGTACATCTTGGCAATCTGTTCCGCATATTTTGCTTCGTTGTATTTCTCTTCCTGGAAGCTTACTGAAAATGTCTTCACCTTCTGGCTCATCATTTTCGACATAATGGCGACGATAATGCTTGAGTCTATTCCACCGGAAAGGAAAGCACCAAAAGGCACATCGGCAACCAGGCGCATTTCAATAGCATTGAACAGCAGTTGCTGAACATCTTTACAAATTTCGTTATATGACTTCCCCGCAGGCTGATTTGGAATATCTGTTAAGCTCCAGTATTTTTTCTGTACAATTTTTCCCGGCTCACTATCTTTAATTATCATGTAATGGCCCGGCTGCAGCATCTTCACATTCTCAATAATAGTGTTCGGTGCATGCACAGTCTGGTAAGTAACATAGTCATGCAGAGAGGCATTATCAATTTTCTTAGGGACCAATCCGCTTTTTAGCAGTGCACGAATCTCAGAAGCAAATGCAAAGGTCTTATCGTCGTGCCAATAATAGAGTGGCTTTATACCTAGTCTGTCGCGGGCTATAAAGAGTTCTTTTTTCTCCAGGTCCCAAATGGCAAGTGCATACATGCCATTGAAATACTTCAGGCA
>DATHOD010000161.1:0-5545 GCA_035485295.1 Bacteroidia bacterium | reverse complement strand
AATTCAATCTGGTCAGATGATTTTTCTACAACACCATAATTAATATCCACTGTTCCGTCAGCCGGATTTGGAACCGGTGTAACGGACATCTTTTCAGCATCGAAGTAACCCAGCTGCGATAATTCCCTTTGTGTACGTATTACATCAGAACGCCTGAAAAGGTCACCCGGTTGTGTACGTATCTGGCGCATTACAATTTTATCGTTGGTCTTATCATTACCAGTTACAGTCACATTATTTACAGTAGCCTGGTTGCCCTCGTAAATATGTATTTCCATATCTATAGTATCGTTATGCACATTCACTTCAACAGGAGTTACCTGGAAGAATAAATAACCATTATCCATATATAATGAAGTAACATCATTACCATTAGGGTTCATAGTTAAACGTTCGTTCAGTAAAGAAGCATCATACACATCGCCTTTATTTATAGCCAATACTGCCGATAACTGCGCTGAACTATACTTGGAATTTCCCACCCATGTTATACTTCCAAAATGGTATTGCTTTCCTTCCGCAATAGTAATTTCAATATTAATACGCTCAGGGTTTACCTTGTAAATAGTATCCTTAAGTATACGTGCATCCCTATATCCCTTGCTGTTATATTTAGCAATAATCTTCTCTTTATCATCAGCGTAATCATCAGCTACTAATTTAGAACTATGGAATATGCTATACCATCTTTTACGCTTGGTTTCGCTCATAGCCCTTCTCAATTGACCTTCTGTAAGAGCAGTATTGCCATGGAAAAATATATCTTGTATTTTAACTTTTGCACCACGCCTTACATCAATAAACAGTATAACAGAATTAGCAAGACTTGAATCAGCTCTTTCTGTAATAACAACACTAGCATTCAGAAACCCCTTACCTTTAAGATGTTCCATTATAGTTTGTTTCACATCTGCAAGTAAATAGTCAGTAACCACTTTACCCCTGACTAGTTTTATCTTGTCCCTTAAATCACTTGCTTCACCTTTGGAAACACCTATAAATGTAAACTTAGAAAGACGTGGACGCTCAACTACAGATATATTAAGATATATTTTGTCACCCACTACTTTTGTTTCAAATACCTGTACATCTTCAAAAAGCCCTTGCTTCCATATATTCTTAATAGCATCAACTGTCTTTTGGCCCGGTATCTGAATCTTATCGCCAATGGTTAAACCCGAAATAAGTATTAACACATTTTTATCCATGTGGTCAGCGCCGGTAACGGTAACATCGCCAATAATATATTCCTTAGGAGAGTTTAGATCGGTTGTATTAGTATCACCCCCAACCTTTACCTGTGCCGAGGTAATAAAAGAAGCACATACAAAAAGAGCAAGAGCGAATATCTTATACGTATTTTTCATCATTATATCGTTACATTACTTAACTGTTCACTTGTCTTTCCAAAGCGTCTTTCCCTTTTCTGATAATCAGCAATTGCCTGGTAAAAATCGGGTTTTCTGAAATCAGGCCATAATTTATCGGTAAAATAAAGCTCTGCATATGCTATCTGCCATAAAAGAAAATTGCTGATCCTGTGCTCTCCGCTTGTGCGAATAAGTAACTCCGGATCGGGAATAGAACCTGTACAAAGGCTCTGATTAAATATTTCCTCATCAATATTATCTGCAGAAATACTTCCTTTTTCAACTTCTTTCGCTATCCTTTTTACAGCATTAATAATTTCCCACTTCGAACTGTAGCTTAATGCAAGCACCAATGTCATCCGCTTATTCTTTGATGTTTTTTCAATAGCACGCATTAGCTCTTTATAACAAAGCGAAGGAAGACTCTTCAAGTCGCCTATGGCTTGCAATGCTATATCGTTCTCCATTAATGTTTTTATCTCCTTATTTATTGTTAACACCAGCAATTCCATTAGCCCGCTTACTTCATCCTTTGGCCTGTTCCAATTCTCAGTAGAGAAAGCATACATTGTCAGGTACTTTACCCCTATCTCCGCTGCTGCTTCGATAGTTTCCCGTACAGACTTCACACCATTGGTGTGCCCAAATATCCGGTTCTTCCCCTTTTGTTTAGCCCAGCGTCCGTTACCATCCATTATAACGGCAACGTGTTTGGGAATACGGTTTTTATCTATTTCAATATCAGTCATTAAAAGCTATCTATGGCTTTATATAAGCGTGCAAAAGTACAAAAGCAAACTACAAAAACACCTTTTTATTGTTAAAAAAGGCTAAATACCACCACATATATTAGAAAATCATTGATTCCAGCCTATTAGACTAAAATTCCTGCAGGCGTTTGGCAATATTCCATCTGAATGAAACTGAAAACGTTTTATCGTCGTTAGTGTATTGCGCCTGCACACTTTGTTCATTACGAATAATAGCAGTAGCATCAATGAACATATTATGTGCCAGCTTATAGGTTGCAGTAAAGCTTAAATAAAGTATTGTTGTCTTTGCCCCTTGCCCTATAAAATTATTGTAATCCTGTACCCTGGTTGTATTACTAAGCATAATATTACTGCCGTAATTTAAACCAAGAATATCTAACCCCGTCTGATCATAAAACAGCTTCCCTGTAAAAGACCATTTGTAATATGGCTGAAACCTGAGTATGCCAATAGTTTCATAAAAATTAGCTCCCAATGGATCAGCCAGGGGCTGCTGGTAGTTGGTGTAATTTGCGTAATAAGAATAATTGGTGCTTTTAGAGAATGAATACGTAGCATAAGTATACGGAGGCACGAAATTCTCTTCCAGTTGTCCGTCCAGATTATGAATGCCGAATATATCAACCCATTTTACGCCAATTTGCCCGCCTTGTTTGTTTCCCCACCATCCGTTCCCTGCTTTTATTTCATCCAGATTAAACTCATCAAGTATCACACTTCCATATAAAGAGAAATGATTGAGCAGATTCCATTTAAGACTAAACCCTATGTGGTCCTTATCAGGCGCACCCATTCCATTTTCAACTGCTTTATAAAATATAATAGGGTTAAGATAACTTGGGTCAAATCCCCTGTTATGCACAGAATCGGTATTACCAAAGGTTATGCATTCAAAAAAACTCAGATTAAGTTTCTTAGAAACATTATACGATAAATAGTGAAGGGCCATATATTTATGAGGATACGCCACATCACCCTGTGGTGCCGGAGCTGGTGATGGAGTTAGAATTATATCTGCTGTCATTTGAGCAAAAACATTTATGTAGTCGAATTTCCACACCTTGGTATCTATCTTCCAGTACAAATAATTGCTTGAGAAATCAGATAAAAAAAGTGAACGGTACCCATCGCCAATAAAATTCTTACCCTGGCCAAACTGTGTGCTAATGTGCTTGGTAAAATTAAAGTCAATATACCCCTCAAATGAGTAAAAATCATATCCATTTGTTTTGAAAGGTTTCCAGAAGCCTTCGCCGGGAACAGCGCTTGTAGCACCTACATAATTACTTACATACTGAGGAAAGGCCGCCTGATTATCGGTCAGCATAGTATAAAAACTAACCCTTTTGTCAATGGTTCCTTCGATTTCGCCACCCCTTGTATTTATATAGGTACTTTGACTAATGGCCTTACCTAACCCTGGTGCATCATTATCTTTTCCGTATGAAAACTCTATAACGGGATTCACCTGCATCTGAAAGTCTGGTTTATTTACTTCATAAAATGCGTTCTTCTTTTTATATAGGTTCCAGATAAAACTGCGTTTGCTGTTACCTGAATCTTTCACATTGCTCCATTCCCAATTATCATCACGCAAGTATTGTAGGTTTTGCTTATCAACTTTGGAAAAACGTATGGTGGAATCTTTAGATAGGGAATCTGCCAAGGCAGCTATCTCTTTCCTTGAATAAGGCTTTACTGAAGTAAATATTTTACCTGAATACCCCTTAATATCAAGCCTGTCTATCAAACTATTGTAATCATTATCTAGGGGCGCATATATATTTTGTGCCAATGATAGTGATGAATAAAAAAGAATGATAATGGTAAAGTGTCTTTTCATGTTTTATTGATTTATAAGCAAATCCTGTCTTTATTGGTCGTATTATTTCACAGGTTTTAAGACCATAGTACCATTCCATACAAATTCATCCCTCCCCTCAAGTATCAATTTCTCAGTATTAATATAGTTGATATTAAATGTATCAGATTGTTGGTTAGCACCTAATGTAATTACACTAAGCATTTCTCCCCCATTACTTGACTTACTTCTAATTGTATCCTTTTGAGGAGTGACACCAATTACTATTTTCTTGCTGTCATTACTAAGATACCATTTTCCGTGAAGGGTGTATGGTTTTCCCATAACAATGACAGATTCCTCTATGGAGCTGTCTATATTAAATTGAATAGTTTCTTTCAATTGGTCCTTAATATTAGCCTTAATAACTTTTTGAATCATATTCATTTTGACACTATCTTTTATAGTATCAAGTACCGCACGATACTTAGCCAGTTGCTTATCCATAGCTTTGCCATAGGCTGTATCCACAGCCCATTTTCTTTCAATCATTTTATCAACTGGCTGAGTATTTGAACAAGCATATATAAATATAACTGTGCAAATTGCTGCAATAAAAGATATTACGAGTTTTATCTTCACGTTATTCTATAAAGCTCATTTGCTCCACTTCCTTGTACACCATTTTAATACCGGCTTCTAGGCTTATCTTGTGTTTCCAGCCAAGGTTATGCAGTTTGCTTACATCAAGCAATTTGCGCGGGGTACCATCAGGTTTCGATGCATCGAATTTCAACTCACCTTTATATTCTGCCGTTTTCATTATAAGCAGGGCAAGGTCTTTTATAGAGATATCAGTACCGGTGCCAATATTCACAAGTTCAGCTTCGTTGTACTTTTCCATAAGGAAAAGGCTTGCATCAGCTAAATCATCTACGTGCAAAAATTCACGCATTGGCGAACCTGAACCCCAAATTTCTACAGTTGGTTTTCCATCCACCTTTGCAGAATGAAACTTGCGAAGCAAGGCAGGTAATACGTGAGAATTATTTAAATCGTAATTATCATTAGGCCCGTACAAGTTAGTTGGCATAACCGATATAAAATTGCAGCCATACTGCAACCTGTATGATTCACACAGCTTTATTCCCGCAATTTTAGCAATAGCATAAGGTTCGTTAGTATACTCCAATAAGCCAGTAAGCAAATATGATTCTTTAAGTGGCTGCGGAGCCATTTTAGGGTATATGCATGATGAACCGAGGAAGAGCAGCTTCTTAACCTTGTTCGAATACGCAGCATGAATAATGTTGGCTTCTATTACCAGGTTATCATATAAAAAATCAGCGCGATATGTATTATTGGCATAAATGCCTCCAACCTTTGCAGCGGCCAGAAAAACATATTCCGGTTTGTATTCAGCAAAAAAATCATGAACAGCTTGCTGATTCCTCAGATCAAGTTCCTGAGAACCTTTGGTAATAATATTCTCATATCCCAATTGCTTCAGCCTGCGCATAATGGCAGAACCCACCATGCCTCTATGGCCAGCAACATATATTTTAGCTTTCTTTTCCATAAAGCTTTAATCTGTTACTCGT
>DATHOD010000160.1:0-30335 GCA_035485295.1 Bacteroidia bacterium | reverse complement strand
GCTAATGGTACAAACGGTACGAATGGAGCAAACGGTGTCACTGGTCCTACAGGTGTAGCCGGAACTAACGGAACAAATGGAACAAACGGTGCAACGGGTGCTACAGGCGCAGCCGGAACTAATGGTACTAATGGAACAAATGGTGCAACAGGTGCAACTGGAATAGCAGGTGCTAATGGTGTCACTGGTCCAACAGGTGTTGCTGGTACAAACGGAACGAATGGTACCAATGGCACGAACGGTGCAACTGGTGCAACAGGAACCGCAGGGACTAATGGAGTAACTGGCCCAACAGGTGTTGCTGGAACAAACGGAACAAACGGTGCAACAGGTGCAACTGGAATAGCAGGTGCTAATGGTGTCACTGGTCCAACAGGTGTTGCTGGAACAAATGGAACAAACGGTGTTACTGGTCCAACTGGATTAACGGGTGCTAATGGTACAAACGGTACGAATGGTACCAACGGAACAAACGGTGCAACGGGTGCTACAGGATTGACCGGTGCTACTGGCGCAGCTGGAACTAATGGTACTAACGGAACAAATGGAGCAACCGGTGCAACCGGAACTGCGGGTACAAATGGCACCAACGGAACAAATGGCGCAACGGGTGCAACTGGAATAGCGGGTACAAATGGTGTAACTGGTCCTACTGGTGCAGCCGGAACAAATGGTGCAACCGGCGCTACCGGAACCGCAGGAGCGAATGGTGTAACTGGTCCTACAGGACTAACAGGTGCAACCGGAACTGCCGGTACTAACGGAACAAATGGCACCAACGGTGCAAAAGGAGCTACAGGCCCTACAGGTACCAACGGTACGAATGGTACGAATGGAGCTGCTGGCGCAACAGGGCCAACTGGATTAACAGGTGCTAATGGAATGGCGGGCACTAATGGTGCTACAGGAGCAACTGGTGCTACTGGAACAAATGGTACGAATGGAGCTGCTGGTGCAACAGGACCAACCGGATTAACAGGTGCTAATGGAATGGCAGGCACTAATGGCGCAACAGGTGCAACAGGCGCAACCGGATTAACAGGTGCTAATGGGCCTGCTGGTGCAACAGGTAGTAATGGTACCAATGGCGCAACGGGAGCTACAGGCCCTACAGGTTCAGTAAGTTCAGTGGGTATGTCGGTTCCTTCATTCCTTACTATAACAGGTTCACCAATCACTACAAGCGGAACGCTTGCAGTATCGTATTCTGCTTCTATACAATTACCGCTTGCGAATGGAGGCTTGAATGCTAACCTTACCGCAAGCAATGGTGGTATATTCTATTCTACAGGAGCAGCAGGCGCCATATTGGGAGGTACGGCAACTGCAAATAAAATTCTGATGAGCGGGGCAAGTAGTGCACCAACATGGAGCACTGCTACGTATCCTTCAACGGCTGGTACTGCAGGTAATTACATTGTATCCAACGGTACAAATTTCGTTTCAGCAAATCCCGCAGAAGCTCAGTCGGACATTGCTTCGGAAACAGGAAACAATAGTACCACCACTGCTAAAATGATGGGAGTAAATACAACCATTGTGCTAGCTGCTACAGGCCGGTTCCTGGTAATTATTAGCGGCAATCTTTCAAGTACCAATAACAATGATGGAGGCACAATACAATTATATTACGGCACCGGTACAGCGCCTTTAAATGGTGCAGCGGTTAGTGGAACAGCAATTGGAAACACCTTAACATATAATGCATTGAGGGTGGCAGGAGATAAATATCCATTCAGTATGAATGCTATGGTGACGGGCTTAACCGTAGGCACCACATATTGGATAGATTTTTCACTGAAAGCTGTGGCTGGTGGTACGGTATCACCCAGTAACCTTAGTATTACCGTTATCGAACTATAATAGCCTTATAACACAACAGCAATGTTAAAACGTTTCCAAAATATATTAACCAATGTAAGTATCCTTCCGGGGCTGTTTATGTTATGCAATCTTTCGGCGTATGGGCAAACCATATCAAATACAGGTGCAACCATTAGCATTATCAACAATACAGCAGTAAGCAGCGCAAGTATTAATAACTCAAGCGGAACAATATCAAATAACGGCACGCTTAACCTTAGTGCCAATTATTCAAATAGCGGTTCGGTAAATGGAAATGGTTTATACAACGTGGGCGGCAACTGGACCAATTTAGGAACGTTTATACCAGGTGTAAGTTCTGTAAATTTTAATGGCTCATCTGCTCAAACTATAGCCGGGTCTAATCCTACTCCTTTTTATAATATAATTGTTAATGGAGCAGGAATTGTATTGTCTCAAAATGGCAGCTTCAGTAATGTCTTTACTTTAACAAATGGCAATATTTCAGGGATAGATACGATGACCCTAATCTCAAATTCAGGGAATACCGGAAGAATAGCGCCTGTAGGGGCAAGTGCTTCTATTACCGCAACATTTAAAATGCAACGGTATGTGAATAGAAGCACAATCGGATATTGTTTCTGGTCATCGCCGGCACAAGTTGAAAACCTTGATGATTTGAATCACAGCAGAAGCCCTAACTTCTTTATTACAGACATTGGTGGAATAGATGGAAACAATACATCAAAGAATGTTTCAGTTTATAATTATTTAGAACCAACCGAAGTATATAGCCCGATTACGACCAAAAGCTTCTTATTTACAAATGGCAGAGGTATTATGATATATATGAGGAATTCCATTACTACTATGGCTCCTTCGGTATTCAGATCAAATGGAGTTCCTACTTTTGGAAATGTAAATGTTGGTGTTACATATACTGCAGGAACATATGCAGGCCATACAGAATTGGGGAATCCCTATGCATCACCAATCGACTGGGGCACATTTTATACCGATAATTCCTCATTACTGCAAAGTACATTCTATATAATGGAAGCAAATGGAACTCAGTATCCGTTTACTTCTGGAAGCATTCCAATGAACCAAGGTTTTGCTGTTAATGCTACTGCGGCGGGGACACTAACTTTTAAAGAGTCTCATAAAACTAATGTCGATGCTGCTTACTTGAAACCAAGTGGAAGCGGGGATCCTGCCGATGAGCCTAATACTGTAAAGTTTACCTTATCTAACGATGCTAATGAGTACGCATGCCCAACTATAATTTCATTTGATGGAAGTTATTCTAAAAATTATAACCCTAAGGAAGATGCGGAATATTTCACAAGCCCAATAGTTGAAGTTCCTGTGATGTACACTGTAAGTGATGATAACAAGAATTTAATTCTTAATAAGCTGCCTGATGTGGATAAGAGTCTGGACATTCCTTTAAAAACCTTTCAACCAATTCCTGCAAACTACGATATCTCCATGACGGGTTTGGATAATTTAACTTCTTATAATTGTGTTTTGCTTATTGATAATAGCACCGGTAATATACTTAACAACTTCATTGAGAATAGCTCGTATAAATTTAATACAGCATATGGGCCACAGGAAAAAAATCTTACACTTCGTTTTAGTAAGATTGGAATAGGAGAAAGTTGCGCAACAGTTTCAACGGCTGCAAACGATAATGTTCAAATATATCCTTTGCAACAAAATGCCATAATTAACTTCAATCTGGCTCAAAGTGAAGATGTTGTAATATCAGTGTACAATGTTCTTGGTCAAAAGGTAAGTGCCGATATTAACCGCACGGTTCAGAATGATAAGGTTAGTGTTCGCCTGCCGATGGTAAGCGGTTTATATATTGTAAGGGTGCAATCTGCTTACGGCACCACTACCCAAAAAATATCTATTAACGAATAAGAACCTGCCGGAATATATTTCCTTAGACTGTATTATGCAGGGCATCAGTTTATTTCTTCCCAAAGGATAGCAGTGCAGTAAGGTGTATTGAGATGTATTATAACTTGCCAAAGTTTTCCGGGCAAATAATCGTCTAATTACCAAGAACCCAAGCCAGTGGAAATTGATATTCAAGCTTTAAAGGCAAAAAGTGAAGATGCTTTCAGGCAGCTTGTAGAGGCATTTAATAAGGATATCTATAACCTTTGCTTAAGTATAGTGCCGAATGTAGAAGATGCCGAGGACCTTGCCCAGGAGACATTTATAGAAGCTTTTAACAGTATACATTCGTTCCGCGAAACCGCCCATATTAAAACCTGGCTCTACCGCATAGCTATAAACAAATGCTATGACCATCATAAGTTTACCAAAAGGAAAAAGCGTTTTGCACTCCTTCAGCCATTGTTTAATAAGGAAGATGAAGCTATAGAGATACCCAGCAATTTTCAGCACCCGGGCATAACACTTGAAAATAAGGAGAATGCCCAGATGCTCTATGCTGCCCTGGAAACACTGCCTGAAAGCCAGCAAACAGCATTTACATTATATGAAATGCAAGGCATGGAGTATAAGGAAATAGCTGAAACCATGTCGTTAAGCCTGTCTTCAGTGGAGTCGTTATTGTTCAGGGCAAGGGCTGGGCTGCGGAAAAAGCTGCAAACTCATTACATAGGCAAAGCAAGTTTAAAAAAGTAACATCGTCTAATTACTCGTATATGGAAAGAAAGCAAGGCATAGAAGATCAAATTGATTCCGTTCTTGCATCGGCAAGAAAGATTAATTCTGTTGATGCTCCTTCAGGATTCACTGAGAGGGCAATGCAAAGACTTAATGCACTTAACGGCATTGAATTTTCCATTTGGCCTGCTTTATTGAAAATAGCTGCTGTAGTAGTATTGGTAGTGGTGAATAGCTATACCGCAGTGTATATTATAAATGGCCCTTCCCAAGAACAGCAGGAAGTTATTGCGCCTGAATCAGATAATATAAATGATCTTGTGACTGAATACCAGGCAAGTGATTTTAACGAAGATATATTAACCCCTAATAATATAGAACATGAACAACCCTAAACTTACAAATATTCTTTTGATAGCGCTTATTGTGATTAATGGCCTACTATTACTAGGCTGGCATATGCAGTCTCACCGTCGCCATCACCATCAATTCTCTTATGAAAGATTTCACGGCGAACATGGAGGAAGATCATGGGCATTTCACAGAGGAGGGCATGGGTTTATGCATCATGGCAGACATATGATGAATGGTGGCCATGATTATGAGAATGGTCAGAATAATTAATACTTATAGAAATGAATACACGCCTAACCAACACAATACTCATCGTTCTTTTACTGCTAAATGCAGCATTCGTAGGGTTTTGGTGGTTGCACCACGGGCATAGCCATAGAATGCACCCCAACATGAATCATACTGCCAAGGGGCAGGGGAGGGTAATGGGAATGGATATTATTGTGAAAGAACTGAACCTTGATTCTGCACAAAAGCGACAAGTAGAGGGTTTATGGAAAGAACATAGTGCCACAATGGGTAAATACCAGGCTCAAATTACCCAATTTGAAAAACAAACCCTTGAATGTATGACCCATGGCATCACTGACAGTTCGCGTGCTTTTGTTTACGCCGATTCTGCAGGTATGGTAAGAAACGCAATACAAAAAGAACATTTCAGGTATATGGCCAGGATAAATCAATTATGTAATGCTGACCAGAAAAAGAAGTTCGATGAGATGGTTAAGAACATGATTATGAGGGTTTCACATCATTGGAACCCACACGATAGCAATATGAAGCAAGATTCGATGTAAATTTGCCGCCCTATGAGAAAATATGCACTGTTATTATGTATAGGGCTTTTTGTTCATAATGCTTTTGCCCAAATGGGCGGAATGATGGGCGGAGGCGGTGGAAGTTGGAAGTCGCAAACAAACGTTGGTCATTTTTATGGCAAAGTACTTGATAGCGTTACACATAACCCAATACCATTTGCTGCAGTGCAGCTTACCGGGCAAAAGTGGGACTCAGCTTCGCAATCATTTAAATCGGTTGTAGTTGCAGGCCAACTAACGGGTGATAATGGTGAGTTTAGCCTTGAAAAATTATCGGTACTGGGTGATTATACCTTGCAAATAAGTGCAATTGGGTTCAAGATCTATACAAAGAAGCTCTCCTTCAATATGAATAAATTGATGAAGCAAGGGCAAAAAATGCAAAGCGCGGGAGCTAATGGGGGAGATATAAATTCGGCTGTTAGCCTTATAAATGCTGTAGATAAGGACCTTGGAAATATTCTATTGTCATCAGACGCTACAACACTGAAAACAGTTACTGTTGATGGCGCTGCGCCTATGATGGAGATAAAACTTGATAAACGGGTTTTTGATGTAAGTAAAAGTATTACCACTACAGGTGGAACGGCTGAAGATGTGTTAAAGACCATTCCTGCTGTTAACGTTGATATAGACGGAAACGTAACCCTTCGCAATTCTTCCCCGCAAATATATGTAGACGGAATGCCCTCTACTTTAACCATTGACCAGATACCGGCAGATAACATAGACAAGATTGAAGTTATCACTAATCCATCGGCTAAATTCGATGCATCAGCAGGTTCAGGCGGCATTATAAATATTATCATGAAACATAACCAGAGTCTTGGATACAATGGTTCTGTTCGTGGAGGTATAGATGAGTTCGGCAAATTAACCGGTGGACTTGACCTTAATGTACGCGATGGTAAAATAAATGTATTTGGCAGTGTATTCTATAAGCAAATAAAGCATAATATGTATGGCACTGAAACAAAGGATACAGCGGGAAAAGCAGATGGGCCACCGTACCTTGATATTTCGCAGCATGACACAAATACAATGAATGGTTATTTTGCTTTTGCCCGCGGGGGGTTCGACTATTTTATTGATAACCGGAATACATTAACATTAACTGCAACCTATGGAGCAGGGAATTTTAATTCTACTGACCTGTTGCACACAGTTACCGATACACTGCATTCCTCATCACCCAATACAACATCATCTACATACGAGCCATCAGTATCACAGCGGACCATGCAAAATGAAGGATTGTCAGTATCGTATAAGCATTTATTTCCTAAGGAAGATGAAAACGTTACTGCCAGCCTAACTATTAATCAAGGTTCTAGTAATGGCACCGGAACATTCCCTATAATGAATTATAATTCAGGCGATAACTTACTCTCACAAATTAATGAAGAGCAGATAAGTGGCGGCACCAGCGGTTATTACGTAGCCAAAGTAGATTATGTTGATCCTGTAACTAAAAAAATTAAAATTGAAACGGGAGCACAGGCAACTATAAACGGTGTAAACAGCAACAGCAATATTTACATAAATAATAACCTCATCCAGGATGAAAGTAATACTTCATTATATAACCAACAGACCTATGCAGCATACTTTACTTATACACAAGACCTAAGTAGTCGCTTAAGTGTGCAAGGTGCATTAAGGGTTGAACAATCATTATACAGCGGTCATGTTACCGATTCAACAAGCACGCTTTCTTTGTCACCACAAACTTTGCTCTATTTTTTCCCAGGCGCATTTGCAACATTCCATTTGAACGAAACGAGTGACCTCCAGTTCAGTTATACTACCCATATTACCCGTCCTAATTTTACCCAGTTAGTGGTAAATAACTATTCAAATCCTGAGAATATTCAAATAGCAAATCCAAACCTGAAGCCATCTTACATGAATTCTTTTGAGTTTAATTATATAAATAATTTTAGCAGGAAGAATACGTTGTTGTTTTCAGTGTATTACAAGCAAACTGATCAGGTAATTACCAACCAACTTGAATCTATTACTTATACTTCCGATTTCCAACAGGCCGAGTATTCTTATGAAAATGCCAATTACAGCTATTCTGAAGGTGCCGAGATAACAACACAAAATTCGTTAAGCGACTGGTTAGATGTTACTGCCAACTTCAATTTGTTCGAATCGGGCATAAATGCTACAAACCTTAATGTACCTGACACTGCCAAAAAATTTCTGAGCTATTTTGCTAAATTGAATCTTACTTTCAAATTACCAAAAAATTTCAGCATACAATTAAACGGCAGCTACTTGTCTAAGAATAAAATTTCACCTTCAAGTGGCGGTGGCGGTGGCCGTTGGGGCGGTGGCGGAATGGGCGGAGGTTATGGCGGAGGTATTACCCCATCGGCAACAGGTTATATATTGCCTAACTATTCAGCAGATATTGCTATTAAGAAAGATTTCCTGAAGAACAATAAAGCATCTCTTACATTTAGCATGAGGGACGTATTTGCTACAGGTGTAAGTAGTACTGAGGCTCTTATAACTAATCCGGTTGGAATGCCACTCTATTACCAAACTACTTCACGAACCAGAGACCAGCAATTCTTCCAGTTTACCTTCAGCTATAGGTTCGGACAGACCGATTTCTCTATCTTTAAGAAAAAGAACCTGAATATGGACACCCCCCCTGATATGGGTGGAGGTGACCAGTAAAGTTTATATAATTAAAGCCTTTTAAAAAAATCCTGAATAGTAATACCATGTATTTTCAAAAGCCGCAACAGGCTTTTTAAGGTAATATTTGTAATCAGGATACCAGCACTACTTTTTCTCCAAGTGGTCTGGCGCCTATGAATATAATTGCATTTATCAGCTCACCTGCAACGAATCTTGTAAAGGATTTTGATGCAACAACACAATTTCCTTATATTTATAAGATTGGCTATATTAAGGTGTGGCAAATAAATACAAGTTCTTGTGGAACTTATGAAACATTTAACTGTAGCAGTTGTTTCCCGGGTAGTTATGTCAGTAAGCTATATAAAAGTGTAGTTATTGGTGGCAGTGGCGATGTAAACGATTCTATTCTAAATAGGGGAGCATTTAGTATCTATGGCCAGGATTCTGTAATAATGAGAGATGGTTTTAGTATCGATGCCAATTCTAATGTAGTAATTGATAATATGGCATGTAGCAATTGGACTAATTCACCTAATCCATCTCCAAGTGTACAGCCTGTACCAGATGCCTGGCTTGAAGGATACCATTAAAATTTACTATAAATTCTTTAAAAAAATGACCAAAATAGATTATATTTAATATATGAAAAAGTTTATTCTAACATTCTTGGTATTATTCTTTTTCTTTTCAGCGTTTACCCAAAATTGGTATCCTGTAGGTAGTGGAGTACCCGTCGTAGCCAATGGCATAGGACTTTTTACATTCAATGGTAAACTTTATGTAGGAGGAAATTATTTTTCTGGCGGATACCCCTGCGCATATCTTTATACATGGAACGATACAACATGGTCTAATACAACTTTTCCTATAGGTGGTAAAGGTACTTCAGCGGGCCCGATGACACAATATAAAAATAACCTAATAGTTGGAGCATGGAACTCTCCTAATAATAATGTTGAACAGTGGAATGATACAGTATGGTCTGGAATAGGGACAGGAGCCCTAGCACCCACTACATTTGCAGTATACAATGGGAAATTATATTTGGGAAGCAATCCGGGTTTTGAAGTTTATAATGATACTTTATGGAAAACACCTGATAGTAGCAGTATAGGTAATGTGAATATTCTTGCAACCTATAATGGTAAATTATATGCGGGCGGATACTTTCAAACTGCAAGTGGAAAACCTGCAAGTAATATAGCTGTATGGAACGATACAACATGGATGCCGGTGGGCAAAGGAATAAATTACTATGTTAATGCTCTTGCCGTTTACAATGGGAAATTATATGCCGGAGGAGAATTTGACAGCGCAGGAGGAAAACCTGCGAAATATTTAGCAGTATGGAATGATACCGTCTGGGCTCCTATGAACGGTACTATTAATTTTATAGATACTATTGGATATGGAGTCTATAACCTGTATGTTGCTAATGGGAACCTATATGTGGGTGGTTTTTTTGATAGCGCCGGAGGGAAACCTGCCCATAATGTTGCAATGTGGGACGGCACATTGTGGCATGCTTTAGGAACTGGTATAAATAATGGCCCAGGAAGTTTTGCATGGTACGATAGCAATTTATACGTGTGTGGTCCATTTGATAGTGCCGGGGGGAAACCCGCACAAAACATAGCTATTTGGGGGACAAACCCTCTTACGGTTAATGAAATAAAAACCACTAATGAGGAGATACAGGTATTTCCGAATCCAAGCAATGGGGTATTTCAATTAATAACTGGTAATGAACAAGTAGGAATTAAAAACACTGCTGAAATTTATAATATGCTTGGTGAAAAGATATACCAAAGTACCCTTACTCAAGCTAATATTCATATTGATATTTCAAATTACAGCAGTGGTATTTATTTGTACTGTCTTGTTTCAGAAAAGGGTGAATTAATTGGAAGCGGGAAGCTGATAATTCAATAATTTGAGGTTGTTTAAAAATACCTTGCATTTGAAATTCCGTAAAAGATAGTTGTAGTAACTTTGCACTGCATTCCCCCGCACATTTAAAAACTGAATTGAGATTCTAAATGGAGAGGTTATGTTTGTAAATGAAATAAGAGAAAATAATATGTACCCTCCCATTTTGTGCAATGAGGTGCAACGTGGTGCAATGAAAAATATTGACAAAAGTTGACAGATTTGAGGTAGCGAAAAGCAATAAACTATTGATAATCAATATGTTAAATAAATATAATTGAAAAAAGTGTCAACCCAGTCTTGCAGAAAACAGTTATTTATTTGGTAATCAGTATTTTGAATAAATGGAATGTCCTGAAAAGTGCAAAAAGATGAAAGAAAATGCAAAAAAGTAAAGTAGAATATGAAAACCGACAAGGCCGCCTGAACAAAGAAGTCTGTCTTGTCGCTTGGGATTTTCCTTACTTTTGCCCACTCTTAAAATCTCCTTTATGAAGTTATTTACAAGTGCGGCATTATCGTTAATTGTATGCTGCCAGGTGGCAGTAGCCCAGCAAACCCGACAAAACCGTCAGCAACCAGCTACGGTTAATATGTCATCGCAAGATGACCAGGGAACTACCTATGATAAGCGTGAAGCCTTCGATCCTACATTTATGAGCAGGCCGGGGACCGCTTTTCGCACAGGTAGTGGAGCGCCGGGTGCAATGTATTGGCAGAACAGGGCAGACTATAAAATGGATGCTTCAATCGACACAACAAAAGAGGAAATAAGCGGAACTGTTGAAATAACCTATACCAATAATAGCCCCGATGAATTGAGTTACCTGTGGGTACAACTTGACCAGAATGCTTTTACATCGGCTTCCAGGAACCATACTACCACCCCAATTGGTGGTAACCGTTTTGGTAATGTGGAAATGATAGGTGGAGACAGTATACACTATATAAGCGTTACAAGTTCAGGCGGACAAACGTCTACCCCTAGTTATAACGTAACCGACACCCGCATGCAAATAATGCTTAAAACCCCATTAAAAGCAAAAGGCGATAAGGTTACTATTAAGATAGCTTTCAGTTTCAGAATACCTGAAGATGGGGCTGACAGAATGGGAATTACCAAAACCAAACTGGGCAAAATATATGAAATAGCACAATGGTACCCACGCATGGAAGTATATGATGATGTGCAAGGATGGAACACATTACCATATTTAGGCGCAGGTGAATTTTACCTTGATTATGGAGATTTCGACTATACCATTTCTGCTCCGGCTGATATGGTTGTATCAGGTTCAGGTGAACTACAAAACCCAAGTGAAGTACTTACTTCAACGGAACAAGACAGGCTTAACAAAGCTCGTAATAGCGATGCCAAGGTGTATATAATAACTGCCGATGAAGTAGGCAAATCATCTACCCGCCCGAAAGATAAAGGCATGCTTTCATGGCATTTTAAAATGCATAACTCACGCGATGTATCGTGGGCTTGTTCAAAAGTATTTGTATGGGATGCAGCGCGTGTAGACCTGCCTAATGATAAAAAGATATTGGCTCAATCATTCTACCCGGTTGAAGTAGGAGCAGATTCCGGATGGGGCAGATCAACCGAATATTTAAAAGGCTCAATAGAATTTTATTCTAAAACCTATTTTGTTTTCCCCTGGCCAGTGGCTTCAAACATTGCAGGCAGGGTGAACGGTATGGAATACCCGGGTATTATATTCTGTTCATGGAAGGCACAAACATCGAGACTCTTTTTCGTAACTACACATGAAATAGGGCACAATTGGTTCCCTATGACAGTAGGTTCTAACGAGCGCAAATATGCATGGATGGATGAAGGGTTCAATACCTTTATTAATATCTATTCAGGACTTTATTTTAACAAAGGAGAATATGGTTCCGTGCGTGATGAAGCTCCACGCCACCTTGTAGGATATATGGTCCGTAACGAAGCTAATGGTGACCCGATCATGACCTTCCCTGATTGTATAGATGCTCGTCAATTAGGTACACTGGCATACGATAAGCCTGCAGTAGGACTTTATATTTTAAGGGAATATGTATTGGGCCATGATAGGTTCGACAGAGCTTTTAACAACTACATAAGCCGTTGGGCATTCAAACACCCTACTCCTGAAGATTTCTTCCGTAGCATGAATGATGCATCGGGTGAGGATTTAAATTGGTTCTGGAAAGGATGGTTCTATAAGAACTGGACATTAGACCAGGCTGTGAATGATGTAAGTTATCCGGATGCTGACCCTACAAAGGGAGTGAACATAACCATTAGCAATAACAAGCAATTGGTAATGCCGGTAACATTAGAAATAAAGGAAACAAACGGACACATAGGCAGGGTAACCTTACCGGTTGAAATATGGCAGCGTGGTGGCAAATGGACATTCCATTATGCATCTACCAGCATGATTAAATCAGTTGTAATAGACCCGGATATGATGCTACCCGATGTAAATGCAGATAATAATACCTGGCCTGCTCCTTTGCACTAAACAAAATAAGTAGCTTAGTATAATGTTTATTAGAAATGCATATGCAAGCTACCCCACCCCTTCCCTCCCCCAAGAGGGAGGGCGTTATATATCCCCCTTTGGAGGGGGCAGGGGGAGGAATAATAATCTTCACCTGAGCAATAATGGCATCTAATATTTTCCCCACATTCGATAAAATGCTGGGCAGGGATAAAAAGGAAACCTTGCTTAAGCAACGTGGTATCGTAATCTGGATGACAGGCTTATCAGGCTCAGGGAAAACTACATTAGCTATAGGACTTGAAAAACACCTGTTTGAAAAGGGCTTTTTTGATATTGTGCTCGATGGCGATAATGTACGATCAGGTATAAACAATAACCTTGGCTTTTCTTCAGATGACCGTAAAGAGAATATAAGGCGCATAGCAGAGATATCTAAGCTGTTTGTGAGTTGTGGTATCATCACCATCAATTCGTTCGTTAGCCCCTCGGAGGAATTGCGACAGATGGCAAAAGATATTATTGGAGAGAAAGACTTTTACCTGGTGTATGTAAATACCCCGGTAGAAGAATGTGAGAAACGAGATACCAAGGGCTTATATGCTAAAGCCCGTAGAGGGGAGATAAAAGACTTCACCGGAATATCTGCTCCGTTCGATGCTCCCCATAAACCCGACCTTGAAATAGATACCCACGGCCATTCTTACGAAGAATGCCTGCAGCAGCTTATTGACTTTGTGCTACCGAAAGTTAAAGTGCAGCCATAGGCTGTTTCTAATTTGGGGCTAAAGCCCTTAATCCATTTTAGTGCAGTTATCCCTGACCTAAAGGTCTGGGCAATTGAAAGAAGAAATAAATTGCCACGAGATTTATCTCGTGGATTGAATTAGTAGGTAAGCAGGGTTTAGCCTAAACTCCTTTTACAGCTTTATACAGACATTCTTAGCCTCTGTAAAGAAGCGTAATGCTTCCCAACCACCTTCACGGCCAACGCCAGAGTTTTTAGTACCTCCAAATGGAGTACGCAGATCACGCAATAGCCAACAGTTTACCCAAACTATTCCTGAGCGCAACTTAGCTGAAATGGTATGTGTGCGGGTTAGATTTTCTGTCCATAACATGGCGGTTAAACCATACTCGGTAGCATTGGCATATTGTATGGCTTCGTCTTCGGTTTCAAATGGCATAATAGTAACCACAGGGCCAAAAATTTCTTCCATATTGGTGCGGCAATTGTATGGCAGCCCTTCAATAACAGTAGGTTCAATATACCAGCCATCTTGTTCTTCGCCTTTCAGTTTAACTGCATTGCCACCGCAAAGTATTTTGCCACCTTCTTGTTTTGCGAGTTCTATATACGAGAGTATTTTTTCATAATGTTGCTTGGAAACAATAGCGCCCAGCCTGCTGCTTTCTTCCATGGGTGGGCCCACTTTCAGGGCTTTCGTTTTTTCTAAAAACTCAGTTTTGAATTTTGCATAAGCGCTCTTTTCTACCATAATGCGTGAACCACAGAGGCATATCTCACCCTGGTTAGTGAATGATGAGTTAATGGTGGTCTTCATCATCTTATCCCAGTCGCAGTCAGCAAATATTAATACCGGGTTTTTACCGCCTAATTCCAGGGATAGCTTTTTGAAAACAGGAGCAGCTACACGGGCAATTTCTGCACCTGTTTTGGTCCCGCCTGTAAATGAAATGGCCTTAATATCAGGATGTGAAACGATTGAACTACCCACCTTTGGTCCTAGGCCATGAACAATATTAAATACCCCTTTAGGGAAACCAATTTCCGCACAAAGTTGCGACAGCATAAAGGCAGTCATAGGAGTAATTTCCGATGGCTTGGCAACCACGCAGTTGCCTGCAGCAAGTGCAGGAGCTATCTTCCAGGTAAATAAATATAAAGGCAAGTTCCAAGGAGAAATACAACCAGCTATGCCAATAGGGTCGCGCAAGGTATAGTTAATGGCATGCCCATCCATATTATGCGATTCCGATGCAAAGTGCAATATACCGGTTGCGAAAAAACGAAGATTACTCACTGCCCTTGGTATATCTACAGAACGAGATAACCACAATGGTTTGCCATTATCTATCGTTTCTGCTTTTGCAAAATCTTCCAGGCGTTTTTCAAGTGCATCGGCAAGGCGCATCATCCAGTCTGAGCGGTCTTCCTTCTTCATGGCTGACCACATAGGGAAGGCCTTCTTAGCTGCTTCTACTGCCTTGTTTACATCATCTTCATCTGAATCGGGAATAGTAGAATATACTTTTCCGGTAGAAGGATTATAGTTGTCGAGGTATTTACCCTTTGCAGGTGCAACAAGGGCACCATCGATATAATTTTGAATCTTATCCATAGTTTTTAGATACTCTAAGATAAATTAAAAATGGTAGTCTTTAAAGGTTTTCGAAAACTCATTTGCTGAAAATGCGGGGTTAACCTTCAGTTTACGGAAATGATATTCTTCAAACAGCCCCTTATCATCAACTACCTTTATAAGCACAGGCAACATAGTTGTCTTGTCTATGTATAGGGTTAGCTCTTGTGCATAATCGGTAGGCACCATTATTACTTGTCCGGCCTTTACATCGCTGAAAGAACTTAGGTTATTGTGTATCTGTATCATGTAATCGTTTACAAAAAGCTTTTTCGCAATGGTTAAAAGGTTTTCGCCTTTAAGCACTGTGTATGGTTCAT
This sequence comes from Bacteroidia bacterium, assembly GCA_035485295.1. GTDB lineage: Bacteria > Bacteroidota > Bacteroidia > JABEUT01 > JABEUT01 > JABEUT01. The sequence goes on along the minus strand of DATHOD010000160.1, from coordinate 14,904 downwards.
ATTTAAAGCTGGTGCTTAACACAACCAGGTTATAACAATGAAAACCATTGAATGTAATTTCGCCAAGGTATAAGAAACGGGAATCGAATGCCTTGCCCGCTTTAGTTTCTACATTCTTTAAAATGGAACCAAAATAAGCAAAGCCTGTAGCCTCAATACCATGATGTTGGTTTTTACGCATGATAGAACCTGTAGTGCTAAGATTAAGATTTATATAAGGAAAAGCATCAGGATGTATTAGAGCATCACCATCATTCATATCTGGCCCCCACAGCACTTCGGCACCGGTAGACATTTTCATATATACCCTAAATGGCGTTTTCTGGAATTTAATATTGGAACTGTCTTTCCTGTATTTTCCATCGGCCTTACGCTCTGAATAATCAAGTTCGTAGGCAAGAGTTTGAGCGTTCTCAACACTTTTAAAAAGCCCGTCTAAAATAGTTCGGGCAGTTGGGATCTCTTCAACCTTTATAGAGGTGAAAGAAAGCAGAGCAAAGGAAGACAGGAGGAGGGCAAGAATATTTTTCCGCATATTAAAAATGATAATCCGAAAAGTTTTCCGTGAATTCATCATCAGAAATATAGGGGTTGATCTGTAATTTGGTGTAAGTGTATGCTTCCAATAAACCTTTGGTATCATACACCCTAATTACTACCGGCAGGAAAAGATCTTTGCGGATAAACATGATAGTAGTTTTACCGTAGGTATTAGGCAGTTGTATTGTTTTCCCAACTTTTAATTCATCATCGTACCATGAAAGTTTGTTTGCATTGAGCACTTCGTAATCGTTCAGGCCATAGCGTGCTGCAATTTTAGTGACTGTCTCTCCCTCTTGAGTTACCGTATAATTAGTATAGGCAAAGTCAGTAAAATTTACCTGAATCTTGTAACAAACCTGTCCATCCCAGGTTGTATCGCCCACATACGTAATGTACTTTTTATAAGCATCAGGGTATTTGGAAAGAGAGTAGTATAGAACGCTGGTTAGGTAGTTATACCCAAGCCTGTATATGGTGTGGTGCTGGTTCTTGCGCATCATTTTTCCATGCGGGTCAAGGTGCACATTAAAGTAAGGAAAGCCATTCGGGTTAATTAATGCTTCGTTATCGCCCCCATCCAGGTAGAGCACTTCTATTCCATTATCGGTATTCTTAAAATAGGTTTTGAATGGGGAGATATTTAACTTAACCAGTGAATTGCCAGAGATGTATTTATCTTCTATACGTTCCAAGCCAAATAGGTTATAGCGCATTGTTTTTACTGTTTTCACAGCATTGAACATCTGGGTAAAAATGTATTCGCAATCAACCTTAGGGGCTTGCTGGGCAATACTTATATTACACCAAAGCGTAACTAGGGTAAGGAGTAAATAAAAACGAGATGAGAGAGAAGAATTCATATTCCTAATATATACAACATTCTTCAATCATATCAGTTAAAGCGAGTAGTAGTGGTTATGCGAAAGCAGATAATCCCGTAATATCCTGACCAGTAATGAGCAAGTGAATATCGTGGGTACCTTCATATGTAATAACGGATTCAAGATTCATCATGTGGCGCATAATAGGGTATTCACCAGTAATTCCCATGCCACCATGTATCTGTCTTGCTTCACGTGCTATCTGAATAGCCATATTTACGTTATTGCGCTTAGCCATTGATATTTGAGCAGGTGTTGCACGCTTTTCATTCATCAAAGTACCAAGCCTCCAGCAAAGCAATTGTGCTTTGGTAATTTCGGTTATCATTTCAGCAAGTTTCTTTTGTGTAAGCTGGAAACCGCCGATTGGCCTGCCAAACTGCACGCGTTCTTTTGAATAACGCAATGCTGAATCATAGCAATCCATTGCTGCACCAACAACACCCCATGATATGCCATAACGAGCCATATTAAGACATGACAGAGGTCCCTTTAATCCTTTTACTCCCGGCAGAATATTTTCTTTAGGGATCTTTACATTATCAAATACAAGTTCGCCTGTTGCACTTGCACGTAATGACCATTTATTGTGCGTTTCAGGGGCAGTAAAGCCTTTCATTCCCTTTTCTACTATCACGCCACGTATAACACCTTCTTCGTCTTTTGCCCACACCACAGCCACATCGGCAATAGGGGAGTTCGATATCCACATTTTAGCGCCATTAAGTATAAAGTGGTCGCCCTTGTCTTTTATATTGGTAATCATACTGGAAGGGTCAGAGCCATGGTCTGGTTCGGTAAGCCCAAAGCAGCCAATCTTATCTCCTGCCGCAAGCGGAGGAAGGAATTTCTTTTTCTGTTCTTCGCTGCCGAAAGCATAGATAGGATACATTACCAATGAGCCCTGAACAGAGGCCATAGATCGTATTCCGGAATCACCTCTTTCAATTTCCTGCATGATAAGGCCATAGGACGTATAATCGAGCCCGGCACCGCCGTATTGAGTTGGAATGGTCGGGCCGAAGGCTCCAATACCTGCTAATCCTTTTACAATTTGTTTAGGAAATACTGCCTTTTGGGCGCATTCTTCAATAATAGGTGATATCTCCTTTTTTACAAATGCCCTTGCGGTATCGCGTATAAGGTGATGCTCTTCAGTGAGAAGCTCATCAACTAAAAAATAATCAGGAGCCTGAAAATTGTCTGTAGCCATAAAAAATCTTTTTGCAAATATGCGGCAAAGTTAGCATTTGCCCTAACACTCCCGACAGGCTATTTGTCGTCGTCTTTGGCTTTGTACCCTATAAGCATTACCACACAGCCATCGGCCGATTTGCAGGTACCCCTTGCAGGCACTTCATAGTCTACATAATATACGCCAGGCTTATCTATCTGCATAGACCAGAACATGTTATCTATACCCGTGCCATTATCATAAAGCTTAGTGCGTTTTTTGTTACGCATGCTTTTATCGTAAATATTTACGGTTACATTCTCATCAAAAAGGGATGTGCCCAGCACCAGTTTATAAATTTCGCCTGAATAAGCGGTAAATACAACTTCTACGGTTTGAGGCTTATCGCCAAATGTAAGATCGTTATAAGCATAGCTATCGTACTTATAAGGCTCTAGATTGGGCTTATATTTATGTGCAATTTTATGGGGATTGCATTGTGCATTTGCCGGGCTAACCGCAATGAACGGCGTGCCTAGTAATGCCAACATAGAAAAGAATACTGTAAGTAGTTTTCTATGCATACGTTTATTTATAGCCTATTACCAATACGCCGCATCCCTGAATATCAGGACTGCCGCCGGTGTTATCAGTAGCACCATTATCACCGTGGGCCGCAGGTATTACATAGTCAATATATAGTTTGCTGTGCCAATGCTCAGTTTCGTATATAAATACTTTTTGTGCACCCGAACTGTTGCAGCTGAAAAGCATTTTTCTGCCTTCATGGTCAGCATCCTTGTTGTACACGTTAATTTCGACACCAGGAGGCAATGCGTAGGTATTGAAAAGGATCTTATAGGTTTCACCAATGAACATTGGTAATTCTATTTCCTTCAATTGTGCTTTTTTCTGGAAGCTGATAAGAATTACGTTAGACGCATCGTATTTATACGGGCGATCCAGGTAAGCCTTGCAGGTATCTTTCAGTGCTTTGGTATCGCAATGCTCATAAGCCTGGCCCATAGCAAAGGACGTAAGTGCAACTAAAAATACAAGAACCAATATTTTATGCTTTGTCATAGCTTAATAATTTTAATCAGGTAGGGTTATTAAGATGCAAGAAAACTAGAACGTACTTTTTCAATAAGTGCACTTAACTGTGCAATATGATCAGGGGTAAGAGAAACCGGCTTGTCGCTGTCTTCATTATAGTTCTTAACCTCATCAAAACCTGCAAAAGCAGTTTGAACAACTTTCAACTGATCTACTAAACCGGCAATATGAGAATCGGCTGCCTTGTACTTATCCAAAAGTTTCATAAGGTTCCCTAATATGTTCATTTGTTCAGATATGCGTGAGCTAACACCATCGGTCTTATTCTTATCGTAAACCTTAGCGCCAACGTGCATACTTTCTGCCCATGCGCCCGCAAATGCAATAACACCTACATATTTCTGCTTGTTGTTTTCAAGATAGGTATCTGTTTCCATTTGAAGATCTGCTATAAGCGATGCCAATGAATCGGTACTGCTCATGTTAGCTTCAAACCTTTTCATGAAGGAATTCGATTCGAATACGCTTCCAAAGCCGAGCTTATCAGATAACGATTTAACTATTTTGAGATACTTAAGCGCATCGTCGGTTTGTTTGTTCAATATGCAATATGAAAGGTCAGCGCTATATACACCCATGTTAAGTGCCTGCTCATACAATGAATTGTATTTAGACACATCCATAATAGGCGCAGTAAGATCTGGTAAGTATACCAAGCCTGAATTTTTAAAGATTGAAGCTATCTGCAGAGGAGAAGGAAGCAGGTAAGTTTCTGAATCCTGGTCTGCCGCTGAAACCTGATTTTTAGACTTTGTAGAGTCACTTCCTGTTCCCGGAGGAATAGAATTAGAGTTGTTTCCATGGCAGGAAAAGAGTACCAATGTGCCTACTCCCAGGATAAAACCAAGTGCCTTAAAATAATTTCTTGTCATACTTATAATAGATTGATTGTCGAATATTAGGCGCCCAATATACTAATATTTTTACCATAAGCACCCCATTAATAGTTTGTTATATGAGTTTTTTGTTGTGGATTATTTTCTGTTTTGCGCTGTAAAAAGCTTTTTCCATTTTGTAATTTTGTACTTAATGCATGGCAAACAAAATAACAGGTATCTGTATCTTATGAGCAGGCAATGCATTATAAAGGCTTATAGCAAAGGCTACAAAGGAATTTTGTAATAAAATAAATAAATGAAAGCAAGCATTAAAATAGTCCTACTCACTTTGTTTAGCTTAATAGCGCTAAGCAATACAGTTTTTGCCCAGGCGCAAACAGTGGTAAGCTATTGGGACAGTTTAAAAGGCATTAAAAAGAATGAGATTAACTTTAAAGACGGTATGCAACAGGGCCCTTTTAAAATTTGGTTTAAAGATGGTAAACTGGCTGAAAGCGGCTTCTTTAAAAAGGGATACGAGGATAGCACATGGCACAATTATTATGAGAATGGCAAACAAAAGGCCATTAAACATTATTCAAAGGGCAGCCCTGACGGGGTATGGATATTCTTTTACTCAAGCGGAGATACAGCTGAAATGGATTCTTATAGCAGGGGTTTGAAAGATGGCAAATGGCAAACATGGTATGAAAACGGGAAGGTGAGCAGCACCACTTTTTATAAGAAAGATGGCAAAGAGGGTACATGGACCTATTTTTACGATAATGGTGCCCTGCAAAGTGTTGGAACATTTGTGCACAATAAAAAGGAAGGACATTATACTGCATGGAACCCAAAAGGTAAAAAGCAAAGCGAAGGTGATTTTGCCAAAGACAAAGAAGTTGGCAACTGGCAGGAATGGTATATGAATGGTCAGTTAAAGAGCCTGGTGAACCATGTGGATAGCCTTACCTACCTAATGGAATTTTATGACAGTACAGGCAGAAAACTAGTGACTGATGGTAACGGAACCCTTACTATTCATTACCCGAATGGCAAGGTGCAAGCTAAAGGTAGCTATGCAAAAGGATTGAAAGAGGGTAAATGGGAATTCTATTTAGCAAATGGAGATGAGGACTATGAAGCTAATTTCGTAATGGGTAAAATGGATGGAGACTATACATCATGGTTTCATTCAAAGATCAATAAATCGAAAGGTACGTACAAAGCGGGAATGAAGGATGGGCACTGGGTGTGGTATTATGAAAGCGGTAAGCCACAAACAAGCGGAGATATGAGTAAAAATATGCGGACAGGTTTCTGGGCTTACTATACAAGTGATGGCGATACTGAAACCAAAGGTTATTTTAAAAATGATGAACAGGATAGCACCTGGACTGTTTACTACGAAAACAATGTAAAATCGAGGCAAGGGAATTACAAGCATAATTTGAAAGAAGGATTATGGACGGTATGGTACCCATCGGGTGTGGTGAAATCACAGGGTAATTATTTGCATGATAAAGAAGATGGGCTATGGAAATCGTGGTACGACAATAGCCAGGAAAAAGATGAGGGCTTGTTTAAAGCAGGCAGTATGGAAGGTGATTGGAAAGGCTGGTGGGATAATGGCAAGACAAAATATACCGGCAGTATGGATAGCAACCGTAAAGAAAAGCACTGGATATATTATAACAATACCGGTACTATGGAAAAGGAAGGGGACTTCCATAAGGATATGAAACAGGGGCATTGGGTATACCAGCAACCAACTGGGATTAAGATACAGGAAGGTGATTACAAGAATGATAAACCAAGTGGAGAGTGGAGCTATTACGATATTTATGGTGTGCTTGTAAGCAAGCAAATGCTAACCGAAGGGCTGCAATCAGGCAAATGCACAACCTATTTTGCCGATGGCAAAATACAAAGCACAACAAGCTATGTATTGCAAAAGGACAAGCAAGGAAACCTGCATAGCCTGAAAGATGGTGAATGGATTTTTTACGACAAGAATGGCCACGAAGAACGCAAGGTTACCTATAAGAACGGGCAGCAGCAGTAGGAATATACTTTTATATCATCCTGATGTAAATTTAAGCAAGATGTGATATAATATTATGCACGGAGCTCATTATTATCTTGTTTTTACTAGTTGACCTTAACCAGCTTTCTTGTAACTGTGTAATCTCCAGCAACAATAGTGTAGTAATAAATCCCTGCTGGTAAAGGAATATCAAGAACAAATTTATGTTCACCTGTGTATTGTGCACCAAGGTTTTGCGACAATACTTTTTCTCCTAACAAGTTAGAAACATACACATTAACATTGGTGCAGGTGCTTGTTAACTTATAATATATTGTTGTTTGCTCAATAAAGGGATTTGGGTAGTTAATAGATAGAGGACTGTTATTTTGCAAATTATTTACAGATGTAATCTTTCCACTTAATTTATACTCAGTATTCCCACTAGCATACATAAGAGTATCTCCAAACTTACGGAAGCGATTTATCGCAAACCCTGGGTTGGATATTGGGGATAAAACAGTTCCAAAACCATAATCCTTTTGCCATGTATTTCCTCCATTATAAGTAATATATGTATCTTGGCTTATAGACCCTCCGATCCATCCTACAGTATCATTAATAAATCCTATTCCTTCTTCGTCGTAATTATTAATAAAGGGGTGTTCTGTCCATGTTTTACCTCCATCTATTGTTTTAATGAAATAAGTTCGATATGCCTTATTAGCAAAATAATTTGGGCCAACGTATTCAATACTTGCATATCCTGTATCACGGCTTGGGAAAAATATTTTCCATACAATTTCAGTATCGTTTCTTGCCCCCTGATAAACCGTCTTCCAGGTTATTCCTCCATCTGTGGTATTTAGTATTAAACCATTATTTCCATTACACCCCGTAATAAATCCTGTATCCTTATCAAAAAAATGTGCATCAACCAACCCGGTAGCATACGCATTCATATTCTGAGTTGTCCATGTAACTCCTTTATTGATGGTTTTAAGCAAAATAGCAGGACCAAAATAACGACCATACGCATAAATAATAGAGTCATTAATGACAGATATACCGCATACACCTTTTGGTCTGGGGCTTGGAAGGGTAACAGGAGTAAGAGTTTTACCACCATCATTAGTCTGATAGAATGGAATTGTATCTGGGGTAATTGTTGAATCAGCTAGATTACCAATCCACCCATTGAGAGAATCAGTAAATCCAACACAGCGATAGAATGCGCTAGCACTATCATGCCTAAGTTGCCAGGTATTTCCACCATTCCTAGTTTCCCAAACTTGTCCATATTGGTGAGTAGGAAGGGAACTATAGGCACCATAATAATAAGACCCATGTATGGCCCAGCCAATGTCCGGATTTATAAAATAAACATCATCATATCTCCAACTAGCTGGGGCATTACTCAATGTTTGCCAATTATACTGTGCCAACAATTGTAAAGGCAAAAAAATTACTATTACTAATAATATTCTTTTCATTAAATATTAGTGCTTACACAAATGTAAGAAAACTTATTAAACAAAAATAGCGTTGCCCCTGCTCCCGCAAGTCTGTGACTTGTGGGACTAATAATGACAGTTTAAAACTGTTTTCAGTTTTCTTTTATTCCAATAAGAATAAAATTGGAAACTTTATTTATCTAACCCACAAGTTATGCTACGCTAAACTAGCGGGAGCATTTAATTCAGTAGCTTCATTATTACCCAGAACCTTATCCAACGACTTATCATAGTCGGGGTGCATGGTGCCCATCATTACATCCCATACACGAGTATAAAAACTGTAATTGCCATTAAAGTATTTGTGGTGCATGTTATGGCTAACCGAAGTATTTAGCCATTTGCCAACCTTACTTCTTATAAGCCACGCCGGGTATATTTCATATCCCAAATGACCGTATACATTTATCACCGTGCTTATTAAAAAGAATGCAAGCACAGCCCACTTTGTAATAGGTATAATAAAGACAAGCACAGGCAAAATACCCGCTTCAACCATAGCCTCAAGCGGGTGAAAAGTAAAGGCTGCCCAAGGTGATGGGTTAGTTGATTTGTGATGAACCAAATGGAAAGCTTTGAAAAGTTTAGGATGATGCATGAGCCTGTGGGTCCAGTAAAAATAGGCATCGTGAATAGCAAGTGCAAGAATAATGCTGAGTATAAAATAACCCCAGCCATACTGGCTAATATGATCATATATCAGCGTGTGGTTCTTTAACGGCGTGCGGAATACCACAATAGCAAAGAGAGCGAAGAAAATAAATGAAAGTAATGAGTAGCCTATTTCCCTGTAATAATCTTTCCTTTTAGGGAAAGCATTTTGTATCCTTAGCTTTAAAAATCGCTTAGGTTTTATAACATAAAATATCAGGAAGAATACTCCGGCAATTATAAGATAGCGGAGTAATAAAAGAAGATATGCGTATGTAAAGAATTTGCTCATGATAATACTAATGCAAAGGTAGTAATTTTCATTCCTCCCCCTGCCCCCTCCAAAGGGGGACACAAGGAATTCGTACCCTTACAATAAAGGGAATTCAACATTTAAAATTCATAATTCTACTTAACCTCCCATGTCTGGGCAAGGTCCCAGTTAGAGCGTATGGTAATAGCTTGGTTGTAATAGAATACTTTTTCAGGTTGTATGCCTTTCATAAAATCACCGGCATCCCATTTGCTATTGTTGTTATCGTCTTGTACTACCCTTACTCTGTAGCTGCCTGGAGGTAGTGCATCGAAGAAAATGCTTGTATTTCCGCTTACAGCTTTTTGCCTGTAAATGTTATTTCCATCTAATAATTGCACAAGAAAGTAGCCCTGCGTAGCAAATGAAACTTTCAGTTTTAATGTTCCGAAATAGGTAGGTTCAAGTACACCAAAGTGTGAAACGGTAGTATCGTTAGTGCCTCCATACATATCGAAAAATGCACCTGATAATATTTGCAGCGTATACACAGTATCACTCTCAAGTGGCTTAATTGGTTTAATAGAGAGTGACATGGGTAGCCCTGATGTATCTACACTAAAGCCAAGGCTATCATGCTTCGTACCAAAATGTATTTTAGAAAAATTGTGCTTGAGTACAGGACCATCGAATTGCAATACAATTGGCTGGTGAAAATCAAATCCTTCGCGTGCACCTGTGTTGCTTGTAAAATGAATCTTGGTTGGCCTTGGTTTCTTCTTATCTATTGGTAAATTACCGGGGAACCCATGTACAAATGCAGTATCTAAGATTTGATTATTCCTGTAAACGATGAATCTTAATGAATCGAGAAAAGGATTATTTGTCCAGTAAGTTAAAGTATCGTGTGTTGCAGAATATCTAAGATAGTTATATGTTGAGCCTAGTCTGTCTGCCATATTTACCGGGACAATGCGTATGCTATCAGCAGGTTTATTAAATACAATTCCAATTTCTCCCTTGTCAATTACTTTAGCTTTTCGCATTATTAATTTCGGCTCCGTTTCGGTAAATGCAAGAAAATTGATCGTGTCGTTCGAGATCATGGCTATAGGCTTTTGGGCAAAGCCAATCTCTTCTCCGTAGGGGTGGTAAACATAATCGCCCTGGCTTTTAGAGAGTGAAATAACCCTATACGTTCCAACCTTAATATTTTCAATTTTATAATTACCCTGATCATTTGCGAGCCCTACGTATGAAGGTGGTCCTTTATATGGAGCCGAATCACTTAAGTCGGCATAAAGCATTACCATGGCCTGTTTGCCGGGTTCGTGGGTAAGGCCGTCTTGTATATTACCCGTGAGAGAAAGAGAATCTAAAAAGTCGCCTGTAGAAAATACATATTGGAAATTTTTCAATTCATTTCCTTCATTGTTATCGCTTATAGAATTGCCAAAATTGAAAGTGTAAGTAGTATTATTGGCAAGGGTATCGGTGAATGTAATCTCCATTGTTTTTCCTCTAAGCAATACCTGCGGCACACGCTTAAGTGGTGGAGAAGTAATAAACTGTGTGCTTAGGTTCTTAAGCTGCACATACTCATCGAAGGTGATGAGTATTTTACGTTTGTTGAAGTGAGTGCTTTTATTTTCGGGTATGTATTCAACAACCTTAGGCGGAGTAACGTCTTTGGGGCCGCCGCTGGGCGGTATCATTTGCGCACAGCCTGCAAAAAGCAATACAGTTATGCCGTAGCCCCAACACTTTTTTATGAATGCAGAAGCCTTATGCATTAACTATTTTTTCAATTATACCCACTACTTGCTGCAAATAGGTTTCATCAGTTTTGCTGAAGTGTGCAAGGTGTTCACTGTCTATATCAAATACCATTTTCACCTCTCCTTTTTTATCAAATACGGGCAATACTATTTCCGATTGTGTTTCGCTGCTGCATGCAATATGCCCATCGAAAGTATTTACATCCTCTACTATAACGGTTTTTTTATGCTTCCAGGTATATCCGCAAACACCTTTTCCAAAACTAATACGTGTGCAGGCTATTGGCCCCTGGAAAGGCCCCAAGACAAGTTCATTATTTTTCACCTCATAAAGCCCCACCCAAAAAAAGTTCATACCGTATTTAAGTGCAGCCATAATATTTCCCAAGGCGGCTAACTGGTCAGTTTCTCCTTCTACCAATGCTTTTAGCTGGGGTATAAGCGATATATATTGTTGTTCGCGGGTAGTGCCGCTTACCGATAATGATTCTGCCATTTCTAATAAAAGTTGTGTAAAGATACAAGGTAAAAGCTTGCCAATGCTTTACTCGCCTGTAGAGAAATCCTGATTGGAATAGGGAGGTCGTTCAGGAGTTTGAATAACATTAAAGCCAAAGTGGGTAGCAGTATGGCAATTATTGCAGGCTTTCGTGAGAGAATAGAAGCTTTCTGAAAACTCATGGTAGTCTTTATTCTTAATGGCTTTTTGAACTGTATCAAGTTGAGAATATATCATTTGCCTGAAGAACTTTACTTCGCTTCTGTCGGTTTCAATAGTTTCTGCTTGCTTTATTATTTCCTGTATCTCGTCATATTCAAATTGTGCAAGAGGCCAATTTTCTTCTCTTCCGGCAGACCAGAGTTTATTATGGTGTACCTGTATACCCAGCATAAGCTCACCCAAGCCCGGTTTCATAATAGAAACAAGCTTTTTAAGGCTATCATTCTGATTGCTGAGTGTATTTATTTCAGACTGCATCTGCTGCAAGGCAGACCTGTTCTCGTTGCAGCCGACAAATAAAAACAATATGACTATAAATAGGATTCCTTTCATAAACGAAGTAGTGGTTTATCAGTAGCTGCAAATGTATTGAGCCAGTTCCATTTATTAACCAGAGTGAATGTAATCATTGCACAAAGAACGCCAATTATAGAACCGGCATACACATCCATTAGAAAGTGTTCAGCCAGGTACATACGTGAATAGGCTACGAGAAAGGCTATAAGGAACATCAAAAATTTATGCAAGGGCTTTTGCATAGTTAAAGCCAACAGGCAAAACATTGCAAATGATAGTGCACTATGGCCCGATGGGAAGCTATTAGATGAATAAATATCTACACCCAGGACATAATATATCTGTTTGTGCATACCCTGAAAAACAATCTCGGGGCGGGGCAATCTTGCCCAAAATTTTATGGAATTGTTAATGCTGACGGTAAGAATGAATGTGATAACAGACATAATAGCATACCGCATGCTTTTAAAAGCAAGAAATAGGGTTACCGGAATAACCAGGTAACCCAGGCCGATGCTTGTCCAGTATGTGAAAAATAAATCGGCTGCAGGACAATGGTAGCCATTAATAAAAAGGGCAATATCTACTTTGCTGTATGCAATAAGAATAATGCCGCCAATAAGCAGGAATAGCAGGTAGGGAATAAAAAATGCTGAATTCTTCTTAAGCAAAGAAAACATGTTTTATGCAGATCCTAAGGCATGAAGCAGGTCATCAATCTGTGTGTTCCACAGGCGGCTTGACTCTTCAAGTTCTTCTTGGGTATCAGCAAAGTCGGTCACCATAAGTGCCACTTCACTGGTTAAGTCATCTATCTGCATGCGGAACTCGAAAAACTTCTTATCCGATTGATCCATCCAACGGAAACGAACAAATTCTCTTTCTTTAAGAGCGAGCAGCTTAGCTTGCTTTTGTTCATCGCCCCAACTGAACACGAAAATATTTTCTTTCAGGTTTACCTTAGGTGCAAACCATTTCTCTAATCCGCCAGCAGTTGAAATAAATTCAAACAACACATCCGGTGAAGAGTAAACAGTATACTCAAGTACATAAAGCCCCTTTGGCTTTTTAACATCGTCTTTTACTTCCGATGGAACCAATGGGCCGGTAGGTAGTACTATAAAACGTTTCTTTTTAGGAGGTGGTAATCTTTTTGGTTTTGCAACCGGAGCAGGTGCTGCCACTACTGGAACTTCTTTTGCCACTTTTTTAGATGTATTTTTCGAAATAGGCTTAACGGCTACTTTTTTAGGCTCAATCTTTTTTACCTCAGGCTTTTTTGCAATAGGTTTCTTAGGCTCGGGCTTTTTCGATACCTTTTTTGCAACAGGTTTTGCAACCACTTTTTTGGCCGGTTTTGCCTTCGCTTTAGGCACTACCTTTTTAGCAGCAGGCTTTTTGGGCGCTGGCTTCTTTTTGGCAACGGGCTTTTTAGCGGCAGGCTTATTGGCCTTTTTAGGGGCAGCTTTTTTAGCTTTTTTCTTCATTAGTTGACTAGAATACTTTGGCAATAATAAAAAAATTATAATAGCAAATACGCTATTGTTGATAATACCGTAATAATTAGCATAAATTAAATACCTAAAAAGAGCCTGAATAAGGGCTGAAAATTCCGTTTAAATGAGTATTGACAGGGGTTTTATGCCAAGTGACACCGTGAATTGAGTTAGGGCTGAGATATTTACTGACGTTTAAGCAGATTGCCAGATATCAACTTGTTCATTACCTCTTCTTTTAATGTACGGCTTATTGGTATGCTTTTACCTTTAAGATGCATATCATCCCCATCTATGCTTTCAATTTTTGGAATGGAAACAATGAATGACTTATGCACTTTAATGAATTTATCTGCCGGCAAATAAGTTTCAGCTGCTTTAAGGGTAAGATAGGAGATGAACTTTTCTGTTTCGGTGTGAAATATTACATAGTTCTCCATGGCCTCAACATACAGTAAATCAGAATATTGTATTTTTTCAAAACGGTCTTTGCAGCGGATAAAAAAATACTCAGTGGTGTTTGGCAAAGCTTTCCCATTGGCTTGTTTAAGGCTGAAATAGTCTTTTGCTTTATTGCAGGCCTTCAAAAAGCGTTCAAAGGGAATAGGCTTAACAAGGTAATCGATCACATCTAATTCATAGCCTTGGAGAGCATATTCTGAATATGCAGTTGTGAAGATTATCATGGGAGGGTTGCGCAATGTTTTCAGGAATTCTATCCCGGTAAGCTTAGGCATCTGTATATCTAAAAATACCAAGTCGATATTTCCCTTGGTTAATAGAGTATTTGCCGCCATCGCATTTTCTCCCTGGCCTTGCAGCTCCAGAAAATCTATTTCAGAAACATATTCTGATAATCCCTTGCGCGCCAAAGGTTCATCGTCTACTATGATGCAATTAATTTTCACTAATTTCTATGCGTAATGATGTATTGTATCTGCCTTCCTTTTCAATTACATCTAGTTTATATTTTTCAGGATAAAGTAGTTGCAGCCTTCGTTCCAGGTTTTTAAGGCCAATGCCACCTTCTGTATTCTTATTTGTTTGTTCTGTTGTGTTATTCACAGTGCAGGTAAATGCGTGTCCGGTATAACCCAAAGTTATGTTTATTTCATTGGGTTTGTTGGTGTAATGTGAAACATGTTTAAATGAATTCTCTACCAATGGTATTATTAGTAATGGCGCAATTTCAAAATCTTTAACGCTATCTTCAATAGTGAAGTTTATAAAGTAGTTTTTCTCCAGGCGCATGCGCTGCAGTTCAACATAACTTTTCAGATAGCTCAATTCTTTATTAATAGGTATTCTGTCTGCGTTGCATTCATAAAGCTGGTAGCGTAGCATTTCCGATAATTTCATAAGCGTTCCGCGGGCATCAGCATTGGTTTTATCTATCTGAAAATATAGGGAATTAAGAGAGTTAAAAAGAAAATGAGGGTTATGCTGCGCTTTTAAAAAGTCAAGTTCATTTTTTGTTTTTTCTTTTTCCACTTCTTCCAGATAACGCTGGTTTTTTATTCTGTCAAGTATCATTTTACCTGCAACCAATATGACGGTCCATATAAATATATTAAGCAATGAATTTGGGAACAACTTTGTAAAATCAGGTGCAGTTAAGCTATACAGGTAAATTGTT
>DATHOD010000159.1:0-11930 GCA_035485295.1 Bacteroidia bacterium | reverse complement strand
CCTTCATGCGAAAAACTGTACCCAATAGTCAAAGGAATGCTTGCATAATAATTCTTGAAAGTGCAAGTATATTGGTCATTATTATAAAAATTACTTCCTAACCGATTTGGATTATTTGATGGGATACTATCGGAACCGCCTATTTGGCTTAAAAGATAGCTTTGCATACTTAAAGAGAATCCCGTGTTGAAAAATAAGCCTTCACGAAACTTCAACTTTGCGATTATACTGCGGTTGTACCCGAGTGCTGCATAAGGGGTTATTGCACCACTACCTATAAAATACCCTCCATCATTCCCTGTCTGAGGTTTAACAAAAGTCAAATTAGGGCAGTCGTAAATGCCTATTATTATCTCGTTATTCCTTATAAGCCTAAAGGCAGCCGAAGTATCTTTTGCATTTTGGGCATCGGTTATAAAAGATGTGCCAAACAGAAATACAGCGCTTATAAAAAGATTATTAATGTAATATTTAAACATATTTCAGATTCTATGTACCTAAACAAAAATAGTAAAAAGGCAGGTGATTTTAAACCGCCTGCCTTTAATGGCTCAACATATATTAACGCTGAATTAGTATTTTTCCTCTCTCTAAAATCTCATTACCCGAACTTATTACATATACATATAAACCTACAGGAAACCCACTCGTATCTTCTGTCATTATATTTGTGGAAGCAGGTAAATTCCAAGTTACTACTTTCTGCCCAAGCATATCATATACACTTAAGGTCAATTCTGAATTATCAGAAGACACAGGATACTCAATTGTCAGCTTACTGCTTGCAGGATTGGGGTAAACCTTGTAAACAGTTTGTTCTAGAACTGATTTTCTATCATCAGCTTTATCTTCACGAATTTGTATACAGCCATCTTTCGTTGGAGTAGTTCCCATATACTCATGATAGGTACCAGTACCACATGAATTAAGCACTCTAACATAGATATCATAATGTGTATCCTCATAAAATGGAGATCCTGTTGTTGTCGGGCTAGTTGTCTCTGCACAATAGAATGTGCTGAAGCTACTATTTGGGCTCCATTGATAATATTCAGCTCCTGTTACAGATGGTATATTGGCATTATAATAACAGGTGTTACCCTCTTCCTGATAAACAAGGGTACCACCCGGTGTTCCAGGGGATGGATAGCTATTAAGAGCCAAACTATTTGTCATGCTTGCTGAACCAGTAGGACAACCTGAACTACTTACTGTAACTGAAATTGTACCTGAACCAGTACCGGTCGTAGTAGTCGCGTCTGTATTTGTAGTAGAAGTGCCTGACAAGAATGAGGGAATACTCCATGTATAACCATTGGCACCAACACCAGGCACAGTAGTAGTGCAAGTATAGGTCTCGTTACTGGTATGACAAAAATCAGTAGTGCCTGATATTGATGTGTAATAAGGAACAATAGTAAAGGTGATAGACCCATCACTAGTACCACTACTACAGTTTAAAAAACTTACTGTAACGCTCATAGAATTTGTTACGTTTGGCGTAACAGTTGCTTGATAAGCAGTGTAATTAGCACTACTACAAGCAGAGATTGCCGAAAAACTACTAATTGTATATCCATTAATAGTTTGTGGGATTTGTGAACATGCTGTACCACCCCAACTCCAAGCAGTAGAGTAGCCAGACCCATTAGCTGCAATAAAATCTCCTGATGGCGCATCACATTCAAAAGTCACAGTAGAGCCTGCACACATATAATACGTGTACCCATTACTGACAATAACTGCTGCATGCCCATTATTGCATAGAATAAATATGCCAAATGCCATAGAAGCATTTCTTAGAATTTGTTTAAAGTTTTTCATTTCGTTTAAGATTAAAAGAGTTAATGAATTGATATGTAAATGTTTTCTTTTGACTACCTCCTTTTGTTTTTAATTAAGGTCAATTCTATTCGGTTTTCAACTACTCCATTTTTACAATCAGAAATTATAAAATAACAAAGACGTGTTTAAGAAGCCTAATGCCTGAAAGGTATCCCCGCACCCCATCAAACATTTAATCTACCCACACGCCTGTAATTCGTGAGTGCCGTACTAACTTATTACCCTGCTTTGGGCAAAAAATCAGGCACTATATACTTCCATTAGTCTATCTGCTTCTTAATTTCTTAGTTTAAATTATTTTGTAAAAACACTCCTTTCTTCAATTGTCAGCCTAAGATATATAAAAATATCACCTTGTCAACCAATACGTTGACAATATTTTTTATATTATTATCATACTTGCTTCGTGGATAAGAAGCAGTTTTTAATTAACCTGGGAAAGCAGATTGTAAAGCTCCGTCAGCAAAAAGGATGGACACAATCTGAATTAGCAAGAAACTGTGATGAAGACCGCCAATCTATAGAAAGATTAAAAAAAGGCAAAATAAACCCATCATCTTATTATTTATACTAGATAGCGGATGGCTTAGGTATTAGTGTTAAGGAATTGTTAGACATTAACCCTTAAACATAAAACCGCTTATTGTTTTTCATTGTTATTATCAATGGGCGTATACAGGCATGTTGAAAAATAATTTCAATTATTTATTACATAATATAAATATAATATGTATATTTGCGTTGTGCATGTTCTTTGAAATAATAATTAGGAGTAAGGGATAAGTCGTAAGGAATAAGTACAATGTTCATTATGGATTTTCTACAAATATGCCATCTGCCTCCCGATAGTTATCGGGATGGCCTACCAAAGCCTGCCATTCTTTAATTGCCGCGGACTTTAGGCCGTGGATTAGAATTAAATTGCAATCTGGCTTTAGCCAAAACTTATTCTCTGCTCTATATGTTAAGATTGGGCTAAAGCCTACTTTATACAGGAATATTTATACCACGAGGTAAACCTCGTGGCAATATGAAAACCCCTAAAAAGCGGCAAAAATCGCCAAGTGTTAAAATTCAGATTGGCTGAATATTGTACACAAGTTCCAGTACCGGTGTGCCAAAGTGTGCCATTTATAAGTAATAACTGCTTAAGAAATCATCACAACCAAAGAAAACAGGTGAGAATTACACACAAATTCCACTACCCGTGTGTAAATGTGTGTAAAAGAAAGCCTCCCTTCAATTAGAAGGGTAATTTTTCATTATTGACTCCTCTTAAATTTCAATTATCTTTGCCCCCTCTGTAATTAGAGAATATATGGGAATATTATCATCACGCGTAGCACGCCTTTCTGAATCGCAGACCATTGCAATGGCAAGGCGCAGCCGGGAACTGAAGGCACAGGGTATTGACATAGTTAATCTTAGCCTGGGGGAACCTGATTTTGCTACACCCGATGCCGTTAAAGAAGCTGCTAAAAAAGCTATTGATGATGATTTTAGCCACTACACACATGTCTCTGGTTATCTTGAACTTAGGCAAGCAATATCCAAAAAATTCAAGCGAGATAATAATCTTGATTATAGCGCTGAACAGATAGTTGTTTCTACCGGTGCTAAGCAATCTATTGCCAACGCTGTATTAAGTATAATTGACCCGGGAGATGAAATAATAGTTCCTTCTCCGTATTGGGTAAGTTATCTTGATATTATCAGGCTTGCAGAAGGCAAAAGTATAATAGTAGAAGCTGGCCTTGATACTAACTTTAAGGTTACTGCAGCACAGGTTAAAAAGGCAATTACTCCTAAAACCAAGCTGTTTATTTTTAGCTCACCGTGTAACCCTACAGGTTCTGTATATACCCGCAAAGAATTGGAGGAAATAGCGGCGGTATTAGCTGAGCATCCGAATATCTACATCATTTCTGATGAGATATATGAACATATAAATTTTGTAGGAAAGAATGAAAGCATTGGTACAATACCATCAGTAAAAGATCGTGTAATTACGGTAAATGGTGTATCTAAGGCATTTGCCATGACTGGCTGGAGAGTTGGATATTTAGGCGCTCCGCTTGAAATTGCAAAGGCCTGTGATAAAATACAGGGCCAAATAACCTCCGCTACTTGTTCTATTGCTCAAAAAGCAACAGAAACAGCGGTATTACTTGACCCTTCCATTACCGATTCAATGTGCGCCATATTTAAAACAAGGCGCGACCTTGTATTAAAACTAATGAAAGAGATACCCGGATTCAAAACTAATGTGCCTGACGGTGCATTCTATGTTTTCCCTGAGGTGAGCTATTACTTCGGCAAATCGCATAATGGAACCACAATTAAAAATGCTACCGATCTTTGCTTCTATCTGCTAGATGATGCAAGAGTCTCTCTTGTACCAGGCGCAGCTTTTGGTAACGATAATTACATTCGTTTTTCATACGCTGCTGCTGAAGATCAATTAGTAAAAGCATTACAACGACTTAAAGAATCCCTTGCACGTTTAGCATAATGAATCCTGCACAACTCAATAAAACATTCGCTGCATTCAATAAGGTAAATGTCCTTATAGTGGGCGACCTTATGCTTGATGCATATTACTGGGGCGATGTGAGCCGTATTTCTCCGGAGGCACCAGTGCCAATTGTTGCAGTTCGCAAAAAGGATAGTCGAATGGGTGGTGCCGGCAACGTAGCAATTAATATACAGGCTATGGGTGCAACACCTTTACTCTGTGGAATAATTGGCGATGATGACAATGGTGACCGCCTTCTTAAAACCATGAAGGAAAAGAAATTGCCAACTGAAGGAATAATTCGCGTTAACGACAGGCCAACAACTACCAAGACTCGCATTATTAGTCAGAATCATCATCTTATCAGAATTGATGAGGAGACCGATACGTATATAAGCGCTGCACATTCAGCAAAGCTTATAACACAAATAGAAAAGTTCATTACGAGTGGAAAAGCCAACGTCATTATTTTTGAAGACTATGACAAAGGTGTTATCTCTGCAAGCCTGATTGAGAAGGTTACCGCACTAGCGAAAAAGCATAATGTGCCAACCGTAGTTGATCCTAAAAAAAGAAATTTCCTGGTGTACAATAACGTGACCATTTTTAAACCAAACCTGAAAGAACTGAAGGAAGGTGTGGGTGTTGAGTTAAGCACAGATAACTTAGAAGTGTTAAGAAAGACTGTTGATGTACTTCGCAAAAAACAACAAATAGACATTGCACTTATTACCTTATCGGAACATGGGGTATATGTAAGTTCTGATAAAGAAAAGAAATTAATACCTGCCCATATCCGCAATATATCTGATGTATCGGGTGCGGGAGATACTGTTGTTAGTGTGGCGGCATTGTGTTGCGCACTTAACCTTTCACCGGTTGAAATAGCCTACCTTTCAAATCTCGCAGGCGGACAGGTTTGTGAAAAATCGGGCGTAGTGCCTGTAAATAAAAGCCAGTTACTGGAAGAGGCTATCCGCTACCAGCAATAACAATATACCTTGGGCTCCCCTCCACATATTATTCCTTACAACGATTCGGACCTTAGTAAAAAGGAACAAGTAAGGAAGATGTTTAACAACATCGCTCCACGCTATGACTTTATGAATCGTCTTCTTACCCTAAGAATAGATGTGAGATGGAGAAGGAAGGCAAGGAAGTTAGTGCAGAAATATAAGCCTGAGCAGATACTAGATATCGCTACAGGTACTGGCGATTTTGCAATCGAACTGGCACATCTTTCTCCGAAGAGAATTGTGGGAATAGACATAGCTGAAGTAATGCTTGAGATTGGTAAAAAGAAAGTTCAGCATAAAGGATTAAGCAATTTAATCGAGCTGGTAGAAGGCGATAGTGAGGCCCTGAAATTTCCTGATAATACCTTTGATATAGCCAGTTCGGCATTTGGTGTGCGTAATTTTGAAAACCTTGAAAAGGGCCTTTCGGAAATGTTAAGGGTGCTGAAACCGGGTGGCCATATACTTATATTAGAGGCTTCTAACCCCGATGATATGCCATTTAAAGGCTTGTATAAGCTATTTATGACCAAAATATGCCCAGCTATTGGTGGTCTTTTCTCTGAAAATAAGGCGTATGATTACCTGAATCGTTCAGTTGAAGTATTTCCAACAGGGAATACATTACTTCAAATACTTAATAAAGTAGGCTTTACCGAAGGAGAATTTCATCCGTTGACTATGGGAGTTGCTACTATATATATTGCAAAAAAATAGGGCATTGAGAAATAAAAGGCATTGCAATCCGTTAGTACATCCTATGCGTCTTATTCCAAAGGCTATTTCTGCATATTGCAGGCGACTATTTATAGCAGCTTTATTTATTCTTCGTATTGGTCAGGCAAATGCCCAGGAAATGAACCTGCAAGCATATGACCATACCTATATGCACTTTGGCTTTATTATCGCGTATAACTCAACTAACTTTTTTGTACAGCCCATTTCTGACCTTTCTGCGCATTTCAAAGATACACTGAAGAGTATTTCTTCGGAACCACAAGGGGGATTTAATCTGGGTATAGTTACTGAACTTAAGATAGGTCCGTATCTTAAACTACGCTTCGTTCCCGATCTGGCATTCTCTACTAGAATACTGACATATAATTTTGCAGGAGTAGATACCTTTACTGCAACTAAAAAAGTTCAATCCACATTTCTCGATTTCCCTGTTGATGTTAAGCTAATATCTAAACGCCTTACCAATTGTCAGGCTTATGTATTAGGCGGGCTAAAATATATTACTGACCTCGCCTCCCAAAAAGGTGTAGACCAAAGCCTTGCGGGTGCTAATGCTACTGTACGTATCATACGTAACGACTATGCATATGAAGCCGGGGCTGGAATGCAGTTCTTCCTGCCTTATTTTAAATTTGGAATTGAATTCAAGGTCTCGATGGGTGTGCGTGACTTGCTGATACGCGATACCTCTGTATATACCGAATCCTTAGAAACGCTTCGTTCTAAAGTATTCTTGGTGACTTTTACGTTTGAGGGGTAGGCTTATTATGCCACCGCAGGCACTTCCAGTTTTACTCCTGTTTTAGAAATAGCTGTCATTCCACCTATCACATTGGTCAGGTTCTTAAATCCATTCTTCTGCAATATAGAAGCAGCAATCATGGAACGGTAGCCGCTTCTGCAATAAATATAATAGTGCGTATCAGCATTCAGCATACCAAGCTTAGCTTCAAGCTCTGCTAAAGGAATAGTAATAGCATCCTTTATAAGCCCTTGCTGAACTTCACCTTCGTTCCTAACATCTAAAACGGAGCCTTCTTTAGCCATGCGACCTATAAATGTATTGGCTTCTATTGATTCAATACTTTGCATCTTTAATCCAGCTTGTTTCCAAGTGTTTACTCCACCTTTCAAATATCCTTTCACCTTATCGTACCCTACCCTGGCAAGCCTTGTAATTGACTCTTGTTCTTTGCCTTCATCACATACAATCAAAAATGGAACATTATCGAATAAGTTACCAGCCCATATTGCGTATTGGCCATCTAAACCAATACTAATAGATCCTGCTATATGTTCCTTTGCAAAGTCAGCCGGGCTGCGGGTATCAATAACCACTATTCCCGCTTCCATATCCTTTTTAAACTGGCTCAATTCAATAGGGTGTACATTCTTAGAAAGGCTTTCTTCGTCTTCATACCCAACATGGTTAAGATGCACATCGGTAAAAAAATAACGTGGAGGAGCCGCAATACCTGTAACAACGATATCGATAAAAGCCTCCCTGTCCATAGGTTGCAGGGCATAGTTATTCCTTTTCTGTAATGCAATGGTTGAAGTTGTTTCACTGCCTATATTCTTTCCACAAGCTGAACCTGCACCGTGGCCAGGATATACAATAACATCTTCAGGAAGTTTTTTTAATTTCTCCAAAGAATCATACATCAACGAAGCCATTTGCCTGTCAGATAATTCAGATTTAGCTGCAAGGTCAACCCTGCCAACCTCGCCAACGAATAATGTATCGCCAGTAAAAACACCAACAGGTTTATCATTCTCATCAATGGCAAGGAAGCATGAAGATTCAATAGTATGGCCTGGAGTATGAATAACTTTAATAGTTGATTTACCCAAGGTAAACTCCTGTCCATCTTTTCCAACAACAATATCGTAAGATGCTTTTGCTTCAGGTCCATAAACAATTTTAGCGCCGGTTTTTTTTAATAGCTCAACATGGCCCGATACAAAATCAGCATGAAAATGCGTTTCAAAGATGTATTTGATCTTTGCTTTCCTCTCATTGGCTATTTCAATATAGCCCTGGGTATCACGAATAGGGTCAATAACTGCGGCCTCTCCATCTGATTCGATATAGTAAGCAGCTTGTGAAAGACATCCTGTATATAATTGTTGAATGTACATACTGTAAGAATTTGATTGCAAATTTACGAAAGAAAATGCGAAATACTGTGATTTATATCAGGCTTTAATTTTTGGTCGGACAACCCAAAAACACTGATATAGAGCCATTTTCGTTATTATTCACCGTAATAAAGTCTAGGTAACCATCGCCATTAAGATCATCTGAAATAATGCATATGGGAGATATGCCCGATTGATAATTTGCAGGTGTGGCAAAGCTAGCGCTATCATTGAAAAGGAGTGATATATTATTCGTACCCGCATTGCATAAAGCAATATCCATTTTACCGTCCTTATCTATATCAACAGCTGTGAGCGATATTGGGCCACCTCCACCAGCAGGATAATTAACTGCCTTCATAAAGGTACCGTCTCCCTTGTTTATCAACACCGATATATTACTATTTGCACTGTTTACCGTTGCAATATCAGGTTTACCATCGCCATTAAAGTCACCAGCAGTTACACAATTAGGATAACTCCCTACCGGGTATTCTGCTGCCCTGCCGAATGTACCATCTGCTTTTCCTAACAATACCGAAACACTGTTTCCACCAGTATTTGTAACTACTATATCAGGATTACCATCACCATTGAAATCAATAACAGACATTGGTGAAGGGTACTCGCCTACCTGGAAATCTCCACCCTTGGTAAAGCTCCCATCACCTGTACCAAACATTATACCGATGGTGTTGCTACTGTCATTTGAAATAGCGATATCAAGTTTCTTATCATGGTTAAAATCTGCAATAGCTACATAACAAGGGAATGAGCCGCCCGGGAAATCCTTTTTCACTTGGAAAGTACCATCGCCCTTACCAATAAATAACGAAATAGTTTCACTACCCACATTACTTATAACAAGGTCAATTTTGCCGTCACCGTTAAAGTCAGCCGATTTCACTGAGGAAGGGTAATGACCAGTAGGGTAGCTTACCGGCATTTGGAAGGTACCATCGCCATTATTTATCAATATCATTACATCGTCTCCGTTATAATTAACCACTGCAATGTCTGGCTTTCCATCACCGTTAAAGTCACCCGTACATGCAGAAAAAGCAAGCTTACCGGCTTTATATGGCACTGCCTTTTGCAGGCATATTTTATCTTGCCCGAATACGGTGCCCCCGATGAAAATAGTCAATAATGCGACAAGTACGTTTCTAAGTCTGCTCACTTTCGTATAAATCCAATTTATCTAAAAAGCAAATGTAGAAAAATATACATCGCAAAAGGCATTTTTTTTACTGTTAATTATTCTGTAAAACAGGCAAAACAGCCGCATCGGAAATCTAGCAGGTTTGCGCTTCAGGCTTATAGAAACCGACTATTGAACAATTGAAACTTTACCGATATAGGTATGTTTCTTATTACTGATACAATCTACAGCGTTTATTATATACACATACGTGTCTTGCTGGGCAATATTTATACCTCCGTTAACTGTTCCGTCCCAGCCCTTAAGCATATCCTCGGTAAAGAACAATTGCATGCCCCAGCGGTCGAATATATACATCTGGAAACCACATATATAGTTACCTTTTGGTGCAAATACATCATTCCTTCCATCCCCATTAGGACTAAAAGCATTAGGAATATATAAAGTAAAGAAAGGCTCAATTACAATACATTGGGTAATACTATCCATACAACCATATTTATTGGTTACGGTTAAATGTGGACAATAGGTTCCTGTATCAGCATAGGTATAATTTGGGTTCTGTAAGTTGCTGTTACCATCCAACGGGTCACCAAATAACCACTGCCATTTTACTATTCCATAGTCATCAGTACTTTGGTCGGTAAAGGTTACTGTTGGTTCTATGATTGTAGCCGGCTGAGGTGACGATGTGAACATAGCCGTTGGGTGGTTATACACCGTTATCATATTCGGTACTGCCTGGCTTGAACTGCATCCGCTATCTGAGGTTACTGTTAAGCCTACTGTATATACACCAGGATTCATATAGCAATAAGTTGTATCTGTATGGCTTGAGGTACCTCCGTTACCAAAGGTCCATTGCCATTTATTTATTCCCCCTGAAGCTATTGTCGTTATATCCTTAAAGTTGATGCATAACGGATAACATCCATTCGTAGTATCGGCTGTAAAGCCTACTACAGGCAATGGATCTACAATTACAGTTTCGGTAGCTGTAGCTGCAGGTGTTCCGCAACCGTCGTTTACTGTTACAGTATAAACAGCTGTTACCACAGGTGACACATTTACACTCGCCCCATTCATTCCACCCGGTGTCCAGGTATAGGTATACGTTCCATCTCCACCTGTTGCCACCGCATTAAGTGTTGCACTGCCACCCGGACACATAGCACGTGTTGGACCTGCCACAACGTTCAGTGGTGGGTTTACTGTAATTACTATGGTTACCGGAGCTCCAGTGCAACCATTGGCATCGGTTGTTGTTATGGTATATGTGGTAGTTACGGTAGGGGTCATGGTTGCATTGGCACCTGTCAAGGCTCCTGGCGGATTCCAGGTAAAAGTATATGGTGCTGTTCCGCCCGTTGCACTTACTGTCATTGTCGCACTTTGACCAATACATATCGTTTGTGGACCGCTCGCTATTGTTATTACAAGGGCCGGTTCCGTAATTGTAGCCACAGCACTTGCCTGGCAACCTGTTGCATCTGTTATGATCAAAGTATATGTTCCAGCACTTAAACCTGTTGCTGTTTGTGTAAGCTGAGGAGGCACGGTACTCCAGCTATAGGTATATGGAGCTGTTCCACCTGTAGCGCCTCCGGTAGCTGTTCCATCAGCCCCTCCGTTACAAGTCACATTGGTTGTTCCTGTTATGCTTGCTGTTTCTCCTGTTGTATTTGGCACTACAACACAAATTGAATCTGTGCATTTATTTGCATCGGTTACTGTAACGCAATAGGTACCCGGTTTTACATTGGTAATATTTGTTGTTACCGCTCCGGTGCTCCATAGGTATGTATAGCCCGGCGTTCCACCTGTAGCAGTCACGCTTGCACTACCATCAGCCTGATTACAAAATGCAGTTGCAGATGCTTTCGTCAGGCTTATTGCAGTGGGCTGTGTAACGGTTACGGCTGTATCATGCTTACATCCATTGGCATCGGTCACGTATATGCTATCTGTCCCGGCACACATATTAGGCTGACTTGCATTTGTGCTGCCACTTGGTGCCCACAAATAAGTATAAGGTGTTGTTCCACCTGAAGGTATCACTGCCACCTGGCCATCGCATGAACCAAAGCAAGTAGCGGGGAAGCCTGCAGCTGTTACTTGCACAGCCGTCGGCTGTGTAATGGTAACAATTGCTGTGTTAGTACACAAGTTAGCATCAGTAACTGTAACAGTATAAGTTCCTGCACTTAAGTTAGTTGCGGTTACTGTAGTCTGAACAGGAACTGAATTCCATGAATAGGTATACGGGCCAGTGCCACCCGTTACTCCCACAGTTGCACTGCCCACATTAACGTTGTAACATTTAAGATTAGAACTGCTAACTATCGAATCTCTTATTTGAGTTGGTTGAGTAATTGTAACAGTGGCAACAGTTGTACAACCTGTTGCATCGGTTGCTGTTACATTATATGTACCCGCACTTAAGTTAGTTGCAGTAGCAGTAGTTTGCACCGGCGCAGTCGTCCAAGAGTAGGTATACGGCCCAGTACCGCCC
>DATHOD010000158.1:0-8301 GCA_035485295.1 Bacteroidia bacterium | reverse complement strand
AAAGCGTTAAAGTTCCACCATGACTTTCCTGACCCTGCTAAATGCAAGGGAACTCCTGATGAAGTATTGAAGGAGTTCAGAAAAGTACGAGACATGGTAAAGGCCTATTGTAAAATCTTTGTTGAAGAAAACCTATGAGAAAATATATTGCAGAAGCTATTGGAACATACGCCCTTGTATTTTGCGGCACGGGTGCAGTTGTAATTGACCAGCAAACCGGTGGACAAGTCGGGCATGCTGGTATTGCCATGACCTTTGGATTTATTGTATTGGCGATGATATATACCTTCGGAGAAATATCGGGTGCGCATTTTAACCCTGCTGTTAC
Source organism: Bacteroidia bacterium (assembly GCA_035485295.1). GTDB lineage: Bacteria > Bacteroidota > Bacteroidia > JABEUT01 > JABEUT01 > JABEUT01. The sequence continues at coordinate 7,973 of DATHOD010000158.1, read as the reverse complement.
TATTGGTTTTTGGGTAGCAGGCAGATTTGAAGGAAAGAAAATTGCTCCTTATATTATTAGTCAGCTAGTCGGGGCAGTACTTGCATCGGGTACATTAAAACTATTATTTCCTGCCAACGAATCATTAGGCGCAACAATGCCCGCAGGTAGTGCCATACAATCGCTTGTGCTTGAATTCATACTTACCTATTTTTTAATGTTGGTGATTATAAATGTATCGCAAGGCTCTAAAGAAACTGGGGTATTGGCTGGTATAGCCGTTGGCTCAACAGTATTATTAGAAGCCATGTTTGCAGGGCCGATTTGTGGTGCATCTATGAATCCTGCACGATCAATAGCTCCGGCATTAGTTTCATGCAATCTGCAATCGTTATGGATTTATATTCTTGCTCCTGTGCTTGGAGCGGTAGCGGCAAGCTTTACATGGAGAGGTATGCGTCCTATTAATAAGTCTTTAGGATTTAAAAACTAACGTCCTTCGCGGATGTATCTTCGGCATAATTCCTTTACATCTAGTGCAAGGGAATTGAGCTGATCTGTTCCGCAAAGGTCTTTAGTGACAAATTGCATATCTATTGCTGCGAGATATAGCACCCTGCCATTATCTCTCCGAATTACATAATAACCACAGGTAGGTTTAGTATTTCCACTTGAACAACACTTTTGGGCGCTCTCGACAAAACCTTTGTTTAACACCCGTGCAAGGCGAGTCAGCACATCTTTATCATCACTTACATTGGCATAATGCGGCTTTATCATATTCCCCCAAAATAGCCAACTACTATCATCGTCCGACACAAATATTTTCATAAAGGTAGAATCCTGGTTATTGCATAGGAAAGTAAAGGTGAGCCCATCAAGCGTATCGGTATTCGGATATTTTTGAACGTGGAAAGTAAGTGAAGCCTTATTTTCATTGTCCTGTGCAATAAGCTTAGAAGTAAATATTAAAGCAAAAAGGAAAGCAACAAACACTCTCATTTCACTTCGCTTCCATTTGTATCGTATTCCTTGAATGGCCCGCTAATAACTCCATTTTTATAAGGCGTCTCACTTTTCAGTTTCCCATTCGAATAAAAGTATTGCTCCATTCCATTTATCTTATCATCGGTATATGGTGTTTCACTCTTTACGGTTCCATCTGTATAATACTCCTTCTCTACCCCATTTTTCTTACCATTTACGTATGGTGTTTCCAATGACAGTTTTCCATCCTTGTAATATGACTTAACAACACCATTGGGAGTATCGTTAATATAGTTTGTTTCCTGTTGCAATGTTCCATCGGGATAGTAATACTTTTCCACTCCATTCTTTTTACCATTATCGAATGTAGCTTCACTCTGCAGGGTACCGTTCTCGTAATAGTTCTTAGCAAGGCCTGTTTCTTTGCCATTTACGTAATTAGCTTCGCCCTGCAGCTTTCCATCTTCGTAAAAGTTCTTTCCTATGCCGCTCTTTTTACCATTCACGAATGTTGCTTCTCCATATAATTTTCCACTGGCAGCATAAAATTCCTTAACAGAACCATCAACACTATCATTCTTATAGCTTATCTCCCACCTTATTTTTCCTGTTTCGTAATATTCTTTCCGTATACCTTCAATATGCCCTCTTATAAAAGGCAGTTCAAACATTTTATTCCCATTCTCAAAGAATACTTTTACAATGCCATTCTTCTTATTATCTAAGCAAGGTACCGAATCCAGAATCTTGCCGCTTTCATAATACCCGATTTCCATTCCTTCCTCCCTGCCATTTCTATATTGGGCTTCACTCCTTACCTTCCCGCTTTCGTAATAAGCTTTGGCTAATCCGTTTTCGCTTCCATCTAAATATGGGGCTTCTCCCATTAGTTTGCCATCCGGGTAATATTCCTTCCATATACCAATCACTTCACCTTTAACATAAGGTATCTCGCTCTTCAACACACCATTCTCGTAATACTTTTTGCCCATTCCATTCTTTTCTCCTTTAGAACATGGGCAGGTAAAATACAGCTTACCATTCCTGTAATATGCTCTGAAAATTCCGGTAGGCTTCCCTTCCTTATATATAACCAAGCTGTAATAGGGAGCATTGGTATCCAGTGTAATGTGCATGGAAGAATCCATATACTCCATCCACCTGCCAATTTTCACAGTATCCCTTAACATGTTTTGTGCTTCAGCCTTATTGGTAAAACCAGAATCCTTTTGAGCAAAAGCAAGTGAAGAGCTAATTCCGATAAGTATTGGGACTAAGAATAAGGGACATAGTAACAGTTGATAGAATCTATCTTGTAATTTCATGGCTCTCATTAATAACTTATAATGCAGCATTCAAGATTATTAACTGATTGGCTGCCCATTTTCGTCATACCCTTTCTTTATACCGGGTTCACCATTGGTATACGGGGTCTCACTTTCCAACGTACCCGTTTTCATATATGTCCTTTCTACTCCTGTTTCAACACCTTGTACAAAAGGCCTTTCTCTTGATAATATGCCACTTTCAAAATAACTCTTTTCCACGCCGTTTATTTTACCATTGGCATATGGTGCTTCCAACGATAATTTTCCGTTTTCGTAATATTCTTTTACCACTCCGTTTTCTACGCTATGCTCATACGGAGTTTCGCTCTTTATTTTACCACTTTCATAATATTCTTTTTCCACGCCATTAATCTCACCTTTGGTATAGGGTGTCTCTGTTTTCAGTTTCCCGTTTTCAAAGTATTCTTTCTCTACCCCATCCTGTAAATCGTTAGTAAATGGTATTTCAAAAGTTATCTTCCCGTCTTCATAATATTCCTTCTCCACTCCATTCTTTACTCCATTATTGTATGGCATTTCATCTTCTATACTACCATTTTCATAATATTTCTTCTCCACCCCTGCTTGTACATCATTTACATAAGGTATCTCATAGTTTAGTTTTCCGTCCTCGTAATATATTTTTTCAATTCCACTAGCCTTGCCCTGGATATATGGCATTTCACATTTTACCTGCCCGCTTTCATAGTATATTTTCTCTGTTCCGCTTATTTCATCATTACTATAGTGCGTTTCATGCTTTAGCTTTCCGCTATCATAATACACCTTCTCTACCCTGTTTTTATTGTGGCATGCAATTATAGATACACTGGCCAGAATGATACCTATCGCTTTAATATCTTTTGTCTTCATATGATAAAATTAAAAAAATCCCCCCAGACTGGTCAGGAGGGATTCTTCTTTAACATTTCTTTTATCTGTGACGACCTCCGCCGCCACCCCTGTTTACCGGGGCCGGCATTGGACGTGAACCGCCTGTGCGCTGAGGAACAGCATGTTGTTGCTGCATCTGTGTTCCAGCGCCACCCCTATTCACATTTTGCTGTGGCCTTGAGCCATACGTAGCCGGCTGGGTGTATTGCCTGGTGTAATTTGTACGCTGTGGAACCTGGTTCATTTGTACCGACCTGTTAGGTGCAGGTGCCACATGGTTATTATCATGAGCAGGTGCAGCAACATTAGGACGATATGTATGGAGGTGACTTACATCATATCGTTGACCCGGACCGGCAGTAGGCTTAATAGGTACTACCCTTACAGGTGAGTGAACATATCCTTCCACCTGATGGCTATCAGGGCCCTTTGCATATGCATACCTGTGGTGTTCATCATAATCAGTTCTTCCTATTACAACTGAATGCCTGTATAAGTCTTCACAACGAACACGTGGTTCATAATACCTGTATACCCAAGGACTGGTAATATAGGCTGCATTTACAAACACCCAGTATGATAGTGGTATTCCATAGTCGCCACCATAGCCAACGCTTATATCTATACCCGGGCCAAGCGGAGCCCATCCGTAATATCCTGAACAATCTCTCCATGCCACCCATGCCGGCGCCCATTCGGTGCCGGGTACCCACATCCAGCCATAGGCAGCATCAAAAATCCAGCGGCCATAGTGGAAAGGAGCCCATCCCCAGTTGTAATCAGATGCCCATGTCCAGCCGTATGTAGTATATATCCAGTGGCCTGAAGTGGAATATGGTACAAAGTTAGGGCCTGCATTAGGTATCCACACATAACCATAACTGCCATAGTTTACCCATTGGCCATATGGTGAAAGTCCGTCATAAAAAGTTTGGGTGGTTACAGGTTGCTGTGGTGGTGCAATACTATCCTGGCTCTGATTCTGGCTTTGGTTGCTGCCACTGTCGTAATTATTACCGTATTGTGCCTGGTAATAAGGGTCCTGTTCATCTTGTGCAAAACTACCCTTTGGTAAAACCAATGCAAGGCTAACTATTGCTGCCAGTGCTATTTTTTTCAATTGTGTTTTCATAGTATTCAAATTTAATTGGGTCATTGTCTCATCAGATTTTACAAAACAAAGCTAGCACCCGAATATGATGATTATATGAAGCCCGAAATTCATTATATCTTTATGACGTTAATTAATGTTAAAAGCCTGATTTGTACCTTTCATATATAAACTAAAGTCTAATTTAACGACTTGTAAATATACTACTAGAATGACCTTAGAAAAAGCGGCCCGTATTACCTCTATTGACCTATTGCGTGGTATTATTATGGTTATCATGGCATTAGATCATACACGAGATTTTTTTCATTTTGATGTAATACATAACAGTCCTGAGAATTTATATACTACTTCGGTATATTTATTCTTTACACGGTGGATAACCCATTACTGTGCCCCTACCTTTATCATACTCGCCGGAATATCTGCTTACCTTTATGGTCAAAGGCCGGGAGTAAACCTTTCCCGCTTTCTTTTAACACGTGGCTTGTGGTTAATACTTGTTGAACTTATAGTAATACGCTACGGATGGATGTCCATCTTCCTGTCGTTGCATTTCGTTTTCCAGGTTATTTGGGCAATCGGTATTAGCATGATATTTCTTTCACTCATCAGGCGACTGCCTTATATAGTAATTCTTACCATTGGCTTACTAATCATCTTCCTGCATAACCTTACCGATGGTATAGTTTACGATGGCTCTAGCCCATTGGGTATACTCTGGACGCTATTACACGTGCAAGGCATGGTTAATATTGGTGCGGTTCATATTTATGTATTCTATCCTGTGCTACCATATTTCGGGCTTATCTCAGTGGGTTATTGCCTTGGAAAACTATTCACACCAAGTACCAGCGTACAAATGAGAAAGAGAGTATTATTGTTTGCAGGGCTGTCATGCATTGGGTTATTTATAGTATTGCGTTACATAAACATATATGGCGATCCTCAGCCATGGTCAAAGCAATTCGAACCGCTCTTTACGTTTATCTCTTTTATTAGAGTATGCAAATACCCGTGCTCACTGCTGTTCATCCTTATGACGGTTGGGCCGGCCCTTCTATTCCTCCGCTTTTTCGAAAACACCAATAATGCTATAACTAAAATATTCCTGGTATTTGGGCGTGTACCTATGTTCTATTACATTTTGCACCTATATATAATCCACTTTTTGGCTATGGCTATGGGTGGAAACAAATATCATTTGTGGCAAGTGTACATTATCTGGCTAGGTATAGTAACTTCGCTTTACTTCCCGTGTAAGTGGTATTCAACTTATAAATCATCGCACCCATCGAAATGGTGGCTGAGCTATTTGTAATATGCCGAGTTTTAATTCATAATTAACCTATTACAAATGAAAAACAAAATTGTATTCTCACTCCTTGCCTTCCTGTTTATTGGATTTATAGCCAATGCCCAGAAAAGAGAAAAGGACGACTCAGTTTATGCAGCAACTGTTGTTAAGAAGATAGGCTCGAAAAAGGTCAGCCTTGACCTTAACAAAAAAGATGCCCAGGAAATAGCTGAAACTGCTTTGTTTAAAATTTACGGAGAAGCAACAATAACAAAGGAAAAACCATACCATGCGGTTAAATCAGGCAACTATTGGGTGTTTTTTGGTTCAATGGATTGCACCGATTGTAAAGGCGGAGTTTTTGAAATAGTAATAAATGCAAGGAATGGCAGGGTTGAATATTATATGCATGGCAAATAATACCTAACTATGATTTCCAGCTATTTCAAATACCTTATAATAATGGCATCCCTATTCTCTTTATTGTCGACCGGTAAGGCACAAAAGCATATTAGTGCTGGAGACAGTGTCCCCATATTTTCACTGAGAGATCAGGATGACAGTATTATTAATATAAAAGACTGTATAGGTAAAAAAATACTGGTTATTTACTTTTATCCCGGCGATGAAACTACGGTATGCACTAAAGAAGCTTGTGCCTTTCGTGATAGTTATAAGGACTTTACTGAGGCAGGGGCTGCTGTTATAGGAATAAGCCCCAATACAGTTGAAAGCCATAAGGAATTTATAAAAAATCACCATCTGCCCTTCATCCTGTTAAGCGACCCAGATAATAAAGTACTTAAACAGTTTGGCATTAAAAAGGGCTTGCTTTCGGGCAGAGAGACTTTTGTAGTTGACCTAACAGGACAAGTTGTATTTACCTTTAATTCCTACCTGAAAGGAAAAGAACACAGCGAAGAAGTGCTGAAGTTCTTGAAGGATATGAAGAAGTAAGTTTACGCCTTTTTCCTAAGGGCAAAGAAAGAGGATAGTACTAATATCAATCCTAAGCCCGAAACAAAACCTCTTACAAAATCAACAGTTGTTGACGGTTTTGCAGCAAATTGGCCAATAATAAAATTGCTGCTTATTAGAAGCACTCCTATTGCCATTCTGATTTTTTGCCTTTTCATATTCCGAATTTATAAAACAAAGCTACTTAAAAAACTTGTAGTTTTACACTCATTAAAAATGGAAAATCAGCCAATTATATCAGTTAAGAATGTAAGCAAGCAGTTTGGTAACATAACTGCTGTAAACGACATTAGCTTTGAAGTTAAACAGGGTGAGATATTTGCCTTTCTTGGCCCTAATGGAGCAGGAAAGAGCACTACCATTAAAATGCTCACCACCCTATTACAACCAACTAAGGGTGAATTGTTATTAGACGGACATGACGTTACTAAGGAGCAGGATGCTACGCGTAAAACGTTCGGTATAGTTTTCCAGGATGCAAGCCTTGATGATGAGCTTACAGCGTTTGAAAACATGCAATTGCATGCTGCCCTATATTCCATTCCGCGCAAGCAAACAAACCCTAGAATAGAAGAATTATTAAAGTTGGTAGAACTTTGGGACCGCCGGGATGCAGTTGTTAAAACATTTTCAGGTGGTATGAAGCGCAGGCTTGAAATAGCACGGGGATTAATGCATCACCCTAAAATTATGTTCTTAGATGAACCTACCCTCGGCCTCGATGCGCAAACACGCAATATGCTATGGGCATATATAGCTGAACTGAACAAGAAAGAAGGAATGACCATATTCTTTACTACACACTATTTGGGTGAAGCTGAAGCCATAGCACAACGTATTGCAATTATTGACCGGGGACAAATAGTCGCTTTAGGAACAAGCGAAGAATTAAAAAAACAAACCGGTGCGGCTAACTTGGAAGGTGCATATTTAGAACTTACGGGAAAAGGCCTGCGCGACGAAACACTCGACTCTACAGAAGGGGAACGTGAACGTATTAGGAATTTAATGAAGTACAAAAGACAGTAATGGGCATTATCTACATCTTATGGTTACGCCAATTAAAGCGCCTTTCACGTTCCGGTTTACGTATTACACTTGGCTTTGTGCAACCGCTCATTTATATGCTCGCCCTTGGTTACGGGCTTAACAGTGTATTCCAGCGTTCGGGTAATGGCAGTTATATTCAGTTTATAGTGCCAGGCATTATAGTACAAACCATAATGTTCTCATCTATGTTCTGGGGCGCGAATATTATTTGGGACAAACAATTTGGTTTTTTGAAAGAAACCTTGGTTGCTCCTGTATCGCGCACCCGCATAATGCTTGGCAGTGCACTGGGTGGCGCAACTATATCACTCATGCAAGGTATTGTGCTTTTCTTAATTGCTCTTGCCCT
>DATHOD010000157.1:0-24505 GCA_035485295.1 Bacteroidia bacterium | reverse complement strand
CTTACGGTAACATATCTTCTTGGGCCAGAACGATCATACTCTCCGGGAACAGAATCAACAGAAAAAGTTGCAATGTCAGCAAGAAACGGGCGATTCATTCCCTTTATCAGCGGAATAGATTTTATTTGACTCATATCATTCATCATATACTCCGGCACTTCTATTTGTGTCTGGTATGTATATGAATTGTTTTGGTCTAACCAAAGATTTTTGTCAGTAAAACGGCTGGAAGAGGTAGCCTCGGTTACTGAGCGGGCAACATCGGGCAGGTTTAAACCCATTTGTGCAATTTTAAATCTGTCGAAGTGAATCCTTATAACTGGGAACTTTAATGGCTGTTGTATCTGAACATCACGCAAATAAATAATAGCACTAAGCTTCTGCTGAAGTTTGCCTGCATAATTTTCAATATCATCCATATTTTTTCCGGCAACCCTAATTTCTATTGGAGTAGATGCACCTCCACTCATAATCTTCTCCGTTAGTTCTATTGGTTCAAAACTTATCCGGGCCTCAGGTAATAATCGGTGAATATTGCTTCTTAGCTTTTCCTTCAGATTTTCCAGGTTAATCTTATAGTTTTCATCTAACCCTACTTGAATTACAGCTTCTTGTGTGCCACTATTAAAAACATACAAATTGCTCGTTCCAAAACTACTCGGTATTAAACCCACGTAAGCAGAACTAATGGATACATGATTTTCTGTAGTTGAGTCAATAACTGCCAATACTTTATGCACAGCTTCTTCTGTTCGCTCTAAGCGTGTTCCATCAGGCTCACGTATTCGTAATTGAAACTGGCCGGAATTAACTTTGGGCAGCATGTCTTTACCAATAAAGGTAAAACAGAATCCTACTGCCAGCAATGTGCCTGTAAAATAAACTACTACCCATAGTTTTCTCTTTGGTAGTAACTTTTCCAATCGCTTTATGAAGCCTATTTTTACTTTCTGAAACAAATCATTTTTTTCAGGATGCTTTAATTCCACATCAAGATGAACACCTACTTCACCTACTTCCAGTTCATTTAATGCAAGCCCAGCGTGTGCATGTCTTTCTCCATGCTTAAAAGTGTATCTCTCAGCTTTCAATATCCAATTAGACAATACCGGAACAAGCATTTGTGCCGCGAAAAAAGAAAGAATCATAGCAAAGCCAATGGACAAAGAGAGAGGTAAAAACATTGCTTTTGGTACTCCGTTCATTACAAACGAGGGAGCAAATACAGCAAGAATACAAAGTAGAATAAGCAATAAGGGGAAGGCTATTTCTTTACATGCATCATAGATGGCAAGCTTTTTGCTTTTACCCATTTCCAAATGCTGGTGAATGTTTTCAATTGTTACCGTTGCCTGATCGACTAAAATTCCAATAGATAAAGACAGTCCACTTAATGTCATCAAATTGATAGTTTGCCCTGCCAGTTTTAGAAACATTACTGCACTGATAACTGAAACAGGGATAGTAATAATGACGATCAAAGAACTGCGCCAGTCGCCTAAAAACAGGAGGACCATCAGCCCGGTAAGCAATGCCCCCAAAGCACCTTCAGTTATAACGCTTTTTACCGCATTAATTACAAATACACTTTGATCAAATTCATATGAAACATTTACATCTTCAGGTAAAAGATCCTTCATTTCCGGAAGTTTGCCCTTTAACCCATTAACAACATCCATTGTAGAAGCGTCGGCTGTTTTAACTACTGGGATATATACAGAACGTTTGCCATTTACCAATGCATAGCCAACTGTAACATCTGCTGCATCGGATACTGTTGCTACATCACTCAGGAAAACAGTAGAAGTACCATTAGTTACTATTGGTATTCCCTCAAACTCTTTTGCCCTCTCTTCAAGAGAATTATTAGAAACAATATACATGGTGTTTCCAATCCGCACATTCCCAGAAGGTGTTATTACATTATTTTTCACGACTGCCTGCACTACTTCATCGGGAGTGATATTATAGCTGCGAAGTTTTTCAGGATCGATGTTCATTACCAGGGTACGCGCATTGGCACCCATAGGTGGCGGTGCAGATAAACCTGACACTGAGGCAAATAAAGGCCTTATTCGGGTTAAGGCTAAATCGTAGACATCTTTTAAGGACCTTGTTTTACTGCTGAATACCAAATCTCCTACAGGCAAAGAAGAAGCATCAAAACGTATTACCTGTGGAGGGACCGCACCCGGCGGAAAGAAATTCATAGCCCTGCTTACCTGTAATGCAACCTGTGCCGATGCTTCAGCCATATCTGTACTTTCATAAAAAGTCAGTTTGAGCATTGTCAAGCCTTGTATATTCTTACTCTCAATATTTTTTATTCCATTAATGTAAAGGAACTGATCCTGCAATCGGGTTGCAAAAAAACCTTCCATTTGCTGGGGCGACATTCCTCCGTAAGGCTCAATAACATAAATAGTTGGTGAGTTTAATTTGGGGAAAATATCTACCGGAATGGTGAAGATTGCCATGATGGAAAATAGTAATATTCCCAGGAATATTACTATTACCGTAATAGGCCTCTTCAGTGCAAAGTCAACCATAGTTTTATTTTTTAGAAATTACTTAAAAATGAGTTCAATGTATTATTGGCAGCTGCCTTTTGTAGTAATGTGTTCAACAGATCTGACTCGATCTCGACTGCATCGGTTTCGGCTCGGTAAAGCAGGTAGGACGCATCGGTTAATTCTGCAATATTGGCAATACCAGCATTGTATTGTGCCGACTTTTGAGCGTAAGCATTTTGGGCTGCCCTGAGCTGAATAGGAATTTCTTTTGCCCTATCCAATACCGCTTGAACAGCAATATCCGCTTCTTGCAATTGATTATTTAAAAGCAATTTTTGCTGGTTCATCTCTTCATGGACCGCTTCAGCATGAAAGTATTGAGTAGCAACTTTATCCCTCCGATGAACTATGTCAATAATGTTGTAAGCAAAAGCCAGGCCAGCCATATAATTATACCGGCTATAGTTTAACCCGGTTGAATAATCACCATAAACATCGGTCGGAGAAATACTAGAACCACGCATCCAAAGACTTCCTACTAAATACAGTTTAGGCAGATAGCTTTTCTTAATTAACTCCTCCTGTGATACAGCATATTGCCATTGGCTGTTATAATAAACTAGTATAGGGTTGCTACTGCTCACCGAATCAGCAGAAACTGTTAATTGCAGTTGGGTCATTAATGCATTCGGTAAATGGTATGCACCGGTATCAATTTCAAAATCCTTACTCCTTATGCCTGTATAATAACTAAACTCAGATTTTAGCTTATTATAAATTTCGAGAGTTTGTATGTATTGAATTTTGGCTTTTGAAACTTCTGCATTTGCAACCGAGGAGTCTACCCCTGCCTTAATCCCACTTCCTGTATATGCTTTAATGTAGTTGTATAAAACACTAAAACGTTCAATATTCTTCTGCTGAATGTTCGCCAATAACCTATACTTGAGCAGTTCGAAGAATAATTGTGAAATTTGAAGTTGTACTGTGTAAGAAGTGGCATTATAATCAGCCCTACTGCTACTGGCAAATGATTTAGCTGATGCAATGCGTGCATGGTTCAAACCAAAATTATAAAGTTCATGCTCCATATAAGCCACACCAATATTTCCTGAAAATGCACTGGCATTATTCTCTACAGTTATTCCTCCGGATGTAGATGGAACTATTCCCATAGGAAAATAAGAACCATCAAGGGAATTAGCCGTACCCAAATCAACCTGATCACTGATATTTAGTGATGGTAGTCTTTGATCCTTAGCATCACGTACAGCAGCATCAGCACTTTCTGTTTCAAGTTGCTTTGCGTTTAATTCAGGATAATTCTTAATTGCCGAATCTATTGCCTGCTTTAAGCCTATTTTATTGCCGATTTGAGCAAAGCCCAATGAACAAATATTGAGCACTAAAATACTTGTTACAATCCCCACGCGATACTTGATTAAGTACATAAACTATTGTTTATAAAGTGTGTTACTACTTGGAAACGGAACCCTTAATTTAAAAGTGAATTGTTGCTAACAATGAAAAGTGAAGGCTTGAACCAAGCCCAAAGAAAGGATTCCGGAATATAAATTCCTCTCCTTTAAACTAGCAGGTAAAAGGAGGTGCGTGTAAAAGAGATAAATTCAGAAAATCGCCAAGGAAAGGCAATTCGTCTGGTATATCACAAAAATATCTTGACTTACTGGTGAGCTCGTCTACTTGTTCAGGCAAGTATAAAAAAATGATAGATAATCGTATTGGGGTGGAAATAGTAACATCTTCATCTATTCCATGGTGAAACCTGAATGATACCAGATTTCTTTCTGAAGGGATTTGTGCAGAATTGTATTCGAATATAGATTGAGTGTGAGACTTTATACAAATATGATTGGATGAAGATTTGTTAGAACCGGCAAAAAGTGAAACGGTTGAAAACACCCCAAAGAGGATGAAAAATAAAACCAGCAACTTTGAATATGCTTTCATACGGATGGGCCGATTAGCCTTATTTAAGGATACAAAGGTATGAAATTCAAACAAACATCTCGCTCTTTAAAACTTTACGTAATGTTAATCTGTGTTAATATAGGCTTAACTTTGCAAATATATTTTTGTAAGATATTTTTATTTTCAGTTGAAAAAAGACTCCTTCATAATTGCATTTGGCAGTGCCTTCTTCCTAACAGCTGTACTGTATGTAGCTGCTTATCTGTATCCTGCGCTGTTGGTGCCTGATATTATTTTCCCTGTAATTTTCATTTCATCATTCCTTATTGTATACCTTCTTTACTATTATATAGTAGGGCAGAAACTAAGAAAAATAAAGGACCTTCTAGCCAAAGAATCAAAGATGGGTAAAGCCTCTTTACAGGCTTTGGAAGAAAAGATACGTTCACTTTTGAAAGAGCGTAAAGAAGAGTTAGAAAAAATCGAAAAACTGGAAAGGCATAGACGTGAGTTTTTGGGTAATGTATCGCATGAAATGAAAACTCCTCTCTTCCACATGCAGGGCTATATATCCACCCTTGCAGAAAGCACGACATATGATGAGGACTTGTTCAAGCGTTACCTTGACAGAACAGAGAAAAGTATTGAAAGGCTCATTAGAATATTGGAGGACTTAGATACTATTTCCCAACTTGAATCACTTGAAATAGTAGCAGATATTGAACCTTTTGATATTGTCGAGCTTTCTAAGGAAGCTATAGAATCGGAGGAATTGAATGCTGAAAAGAAATCAATTACTCTGGCCCTACAAAGCGATCAAGAGAAAATGATGGTAATTGGTGACAGGTTCAGAATACGTCAGGTTTTACTTAACCTGGTTGTTAACTCAATTCGTTATGGAAAGAAAGATGGAGAAACCCGCATAAGACTTAAAAATGCAGGCGATTCAGTTTCCATAGAAGTGGGCGATAATGGTATTGGCATTGCTGCTGAACATCTTCCGCGTTTATTCGAACGTTTTTACCGTGTGGACAAAAGTCGTTCACGTGAACAAGGCGGCACTGGTTTAGGATTATCTATTGTAAAACACATATTAGAAGCTCACCATCAGACTATTAATGTAATGAGCACTGAAGGGGCAGGTTCAGTATTTACCTTCAACCTTAAGAAAGCTAACGGAAACGGGAACAGCAATTCTTAACGACCAGATTCCTTTACCACTTTATTAGCAAGCTGGCCACAAGCAGCATCAATGTCTTTACCACGGCTATGGCGAACATTAACCGTTATTTTCCTTCCTCTTAATAAGCGAACGAACATTTGCAATCTATCTGGTAATGTTTGTTGAAAGCCGCCCTCTTCTATCGGGTTATACTCTATAAGGTTTACTTTGCTAGGAACTACTTTGCAGAATTCAGCCAAGTGGTATGCATCTTCGGCAGAGTCATTAAAATCCCTAAAGACTATATACTCATAGGTTACTTGTGTCTGGGTCTTCTTGTAAAAATATTTTAAGGCCTCGGCAACTTCTTCCAGTGGGTTACTTTCATTGATTGGCATAATCTTATTACGCTTCTCATTAGTAGCTGCATGCAGAGAAAGAGCCAGATTAAATTTAACCTGGTCGTCGCCCAATTTCTTTATCATTTTAGCAACACCTGCTGTAGAAAGAGTTATGCGCGAAGATGCCATATTTAATCCTTCCGGTGAAGTTACTTTCTCAATAGATTCTAGTACATTATTATAATTGAGCAAAGGCTCACCCATTCCCATATATACAATATTAGTAAGCGGTTTTCTGTATTGTTCCATTGCCTGCTTTTGCACGAATACTACTTCATCATAAATCTCATCAGCATTCAAATTACGTTCACGCTTTAGTTTACCGGTAGCGCAAAACTTACAATCTAAGCTACAACCTACTTGTGATGAAACGCATGCTGTCATTCTCTTTTCAGCAGGAATAAGCACGCATTCTACTTTATTGCCGTCAAATAACTTTATAGCATTCTTAATTGTACCGTCTTTACTTTTTTGCGACAATTCAATTACAGCGTTTTGCAGAACAAAATTCTCATTCAGCATCTCACGTGTAGCCTTTGAGAGGTTGGTCATCTCTTCAAATGAATGAGCTGACTTCTTCCATAACCACTCATACACTTGCGTAGCGCGGAATGCAGGCTCACCTTTCTCTTTAAAGAAATCTTTTATCTCACCTAAGTCCAGGTGCCGAATATTTTTCGGAGATGTTTTATCCGCTATAGCCATGATTTCCTTTAAAGCTTAAATTTTGTGAGGTACAAAAACCTGAGCCTCTGCTTTCATCAAAGCTTCAGCAATAATCAGATCCTTAGGGCCGGTAATTTTAATATTCTCAGGGTTACCATCCACTAATCGGATAGCCTCACCCATTGCCTCAACCACCATAGCATCATCGGTATATGTATAGTGATAGTCGTGTGTATAGGCCTTTTTCAAAATATCGGCACGGAAACACTGAGGCGTTTGTGTAGCGCAATAACGTGAACGGTCAACCGCAATGTTACGAGTTGATTCTATTTGACGTATTGAATCGTTAATAGGAATTGCAGGTATTGCGTTACCATACATCTCGGCTGCTTTGTACGCTGCAAGTATTGTTTTGCTTGTAACAAGCGGTCTTACAGCATCGTGCACACCAATAACAGCATTCTCTTCAGTTACAAATTCCAATCCTGCTTTTACCGAGTGGAAACGTGTTTCACCACTCAATGCAACTTTAACATGTTTATGAAAACCATACTCATCGCACATTGCTTCCCAAAACTTCAAATGCTCGGCCGGAAGAACCAGTATAACACAAATATCAGGTATAGTGTCAACAAATTTATTGATACTATGCATGATGATGGGCTTGCCATCTAGTTTTAAAAACTGCTTGGGAACAGGTGTGTTCATGCGGGCTCCGTTGCCACCGCCAACAATTATGACGTACCGCTTATGAGCGACTTCCGTCATCGAACTGAAAATGAATGAGTTGATATAACCACTTCCTTATGCACTTGCTTTTTAAAATGCTTTGCAAATTTCATAAAAAAATTCCATTTCTGAATCAATTCAGCCATGTTTTTTTACAGCCTAGATAATAAGCATAGCGTCGCCATACGAATAGAACTTGTATTTGTTCTTTATGGCTTCTTTGTATGCCTTCATCACCAGGTCGTAACCACCAAACGCGCAAACCATTATCAACAGGCTTGAACCCGGAACATGGAAGTTTGTTATCATGCAATTAGCAATCTTGAAATCGTAAGGAGGATAAATAAATTTATTCGTCCAGCCATCGTATGGCTTCAAATGATCATCCGTAGATACAGAGGTTTCAATGGCACGCATTACTGTGGTTCCAACAGCGCAAATTTTCTTCTTATGATCCTTGCCTTTATTAACAATAGCAGCCGCTTGCGGGGTTATAGTTAATTGTTCTGAATCCATTTTATGCTTGCTCAAGTCTTCCACTTCTATAGGGCGGAAAGTACCTAAGCCGACGTGTAATGTTACATGTGCAAGTTCTATGCCTTTCAGTTCAACACGCTTAATAAGCTCTTTGCTGAAGTGCATACCCGCTGTAGGAGCTGCAACAGCACCTTCGTGTTTAGCATATACGGTTTGGTAACGCTCACGGTCAGATGGCTTTACTTCTCTCTTAATATACTTAGGAAGCGGTGTTTCTCCAAGGGTTTCAATAAGAGCCTTAAATTCTTCGTATGAACCATCATATAAGAAACGGAGTGTCCTTCCGCGCGATGTAGTGTTGTCTATAACCTCAGCAACCAATTCGTCATCTTTACCAAAATAAAGCTTGTTGCCGATACGTATCTTACGTGCAGGATCAACTAATACATCCCACAAAAAGCTTTCCTTGTTCAATTCCCTTAACAGGAACACTTCAATTTTAGCGCCGGTCTTTTCTTTACGGCCGTATAAACGCGCAGGGAATACCTTGGTATCGTTCAATATAAGTACATCCTGAGGACCGAAGTAAGTAAGTATGTCTTTAAATACCTTATGCTCTATTTTACCGGTTTTGCGATTCACAACCATAAGGCGTGACTCGTCGCGGTGAGCGTTAGGGTATTCGGCAATAAGTTCTTTGGGTAAGCTAAAACTGAATTCTGATAATTTCATAGGTGTGCTTTGTTGTGTATATGGTTCCTGTAAAAAGGGCGCAAATATAATGCGTGAAAGGGCGTTTGTCAATAAAAACTTTTGAAATGAGCCACTACAAGGCGATACGAGATAGCACTATACCTGAACAGCAAACAGGGACTTGGCTTCATCCATTGATATGGCTTGAGCGAGCCTGAAATTGCCTATTGCAGTGCGGACGAGTGAGTCTAAATATGCTCCGATGCCCAGCTTTTTGCCAAAATCGCGAGCCAGTGAACGTATATAAGTGCCCTTGCTGCAAACCACCTTAAAAGATACGTGGTTAGCATCTAACCTTTCAACTTCCATTTCTCTTATAATTACTTGCCTTGGCAGCATCTTAACATCAATTCCTTTGCGGGCACTTTCGTATGCACGTTTGCCATCCACCTTAATAGCCGAATGTGCAGGTGGTATTTGCTCAATATCTCCAATAAAACTCTTGGCAGCTTCCTGAATCATTTCATCGGTAATATGGTCGACAGGGAATGTTTCATCTACCTCTGTTTCCTTATCATACGAAGGACGAGTGGCGCCAATATAAAACACCCCGGTGTACTCCTTTTCCATATCCTGGAATTCATTAATACGCTTAGTAAAAGCACCTGTACATATAATAAGCAGACCGGTAGCCAAGGGATCAAGAGTCCCTGCATGGCCTACTTTAAGCCTTTTATCATACTTAGCACACATCGCACCTCTTAGCCTGTTTACCACATCAAACGAGGTCCATGTTAGGGGCTTATCAATTAGCAATACTCCACCCTTTTGGTAGTCTGTTTCCTCGGTTGAAGTATTATACATGTCTTTATTCATTGGGCTGCGAAAGTAGTATTATTATAGTAGTGAGTATAGGGTATTGAGTATTGGGAAAGAGAAACGGGAAATGCCCTCCGCTGGAGGGGTGAAGGGTGCCCGCCCGGATGACCTGGTCGGACGAGGATATTTTCTCGCAAAGACGCAAAGCCCGCAAATTTTTTGTCATTCTGAACGAAGTGAAGAATCTATTCAATAATTGCATTTTCTTGCATCTTTTTGCATATTTTGAGAAATTAAAATTTTCAATTACTTGATTTATAGTGTAATGTATCATATTAATAATCCGCATTGCAAATTTGCCTGTTCGCCCCTCTGTTTCTCCCCAATGCGGGGAGACCAAAAAATAGTATCTGGATAGTAGCGCCTCTCCCGCTTGGGAGAGGAAGGGAAAGGGCAACAAAATGCAACACTTTTTGACACAGAATGATACTTTGTGTTGCATTTTAAAGGCAAAGTCATTGTTGTTCAATGTATTCAATATCATTTTTGCATATGATCTATTCGCCATAGTATTTGCTTATCATTAAAGTTTGGGGGAATAGCGCTAAATCTCAATTACAAAGTTACTTCACACTCTCTTTTCAAAATTCAAAAAGCAGAGTATTTTTCAACAGGCTCAAAATGCCCCGCCTAAATCCTCCCCTAGAGGGGTAGACTTTATGATTTAATATTTTCCATTAGCCTCTCCCTCAAGGGAGAGGTTTGGAGAGGGCAAAAAAATGAAGTGTGTTTCTGAGTCTACATCTTCATTTTATCCACGAATGTCATGCTCAGCATAACACTCATGCAGATAATACCAATAAAGAATATGACCAATGCAAGCTTATTTTGAGAAGTTATTTTGCCGGCCCGGAAAAGCAAATAACCCACCAGCAAATTAAATAATGCCCATAATACATTTACAACCGGGGCTGAAAGCCCTTTTCCCGGAGGGTTTGAAAAAGGTGTAGGAAAAGCATTGCCTGAAACACCATTAATAAAGTGCGGTACGAAATTTGCAAGGAACATGCCTGCAAAAAATGCGCTTAGATAGTGATACCATTTCATAATAATATAGATTTATGGGGTTAGAATTTACGTAAAACAAATATAGAAACTTATACCTAAGCATTTTATAATCATGTAAAATTCATCTCAATGGCTGAATTTGAGATTGAAATGAAAAACTACATCCTTTTAATAATTCTACTTCTCACTATTGGTTTGAATGAACCGGCACAAGCCCAGTCTCTAAAAGACTTAATAACCAAAGGCAACTGGTGTATATCCAAACCAATCGATTCACTGCATATTTCAGATAGTTTAGCGATTGACTATAAACCTATGGATAGATACGGTAATGGTAAATGGATACAATTTGGACTAGATAGTATCTGGAAGCAGAGACGAACTTATCATTATTGTAAACGTATTAAAAATAAAGAAACATTTATGCTGGGTTACAAATGGGATAAGAGGGGTAAATGGAATATATTCTATGAAAACCTTGAGATAACAATTGGGAACAAGACAATAGATTTAATGACAAGGAGTATTTCGGCTAATAGGGTAAAATTTATTGTTGCGACAATCAGGGCTTAATAGTTGTATGTTCCTATCATATAGAGCTATAAATCTTATTTATTTTCATTGAATTGCTGGCTTGTCTTTATTAGACCTCTTTCATATGTCCTTTCCTCCTTAATTTTTCCATTCTCAAAATACTTCTTCTGGATTCCATCTACGTTACCATCTGTATATGGAGTTTCTAACTCTATAACCCCACTTTCATAGTAAGATTTTGCGATTCCTTCTCTCTTTCCATCTTTATATGGTATTTCGCTCATTAGTTTCCCGCTTTCATAGTATGATTTCGGTATACCAATGATCTTTCCATATGTGTATGTTGTAGAGTCTTTTATAGTTCCAGTTTCATAATAATCTTTAACGACCCCATTTTTCTTACCATCTGCGTAAGGTGTTTCACTCATTATTTTCCCACTTTCATAGTAAGATATTTCCTCACCTGCAATTGAACCAGCAACATAGGTAGCGGAATCTTTTAGTGTACCACTCTTGTAAAACTCCTTCGATACCCCAATCTGCGAATCATAAGCAAAGAACTTATCACTCTTTAAATTGCCCTCCTCATAATACTCCTTTGATTCACCATTAAGATAATCATGGATTTTATAATTTATCATTGTGTCTATAATAGTTTTTTCACTTTTCAATTTCCCATTCTCAAAATACTCCCTTTTTAGCCCATTAACTTTACCTCTCTTATAAGCAGTTTCAATCTTTGGCTTTCCACTCTCGTAAAAATCCTTAGATATTCCAGTCTGCTTGCCATTTAAATAACTCCTCTGGCTTTTCAAGTCCCCACTATCATAATACTCTTCCGACAAACCATTTTCTTTGCCGCTCACATAAGTTCTTTTTGATTTTAGCACCCCGCTTTCATAGTATTCCCGTTCTTCACCATATTTTTTGTCTTGTTCATATAATGCCTCAGTTTTTAAGACCCCGCTTTCATAGTAAGACTTATACTTTCCATTTAAACTACCCTCTATACAGGAATCTTTGGTCTTTATTTTGCCATTCTCGTAATATTCTATTGATACTCCATTCTTTTTTCCATCAACAAAAGCAATCTTAGATTTTAGATTCCGGCTCTCATAGAATTCTTCTGTAATCCCATTCTCCTTCCCGTTGATAAATTGCCGCTTTGCCTTTAATATTCCACTTTCATAATATTCCTTTTGTTCGCCATTTTGTTTACCAGCAGAGTAAGTACTTGTTTTAAATAGCTTACCGCTTTCGTAGTAAGATTTTGCAGTCCCCAATTCCCATCCTTTAACATAAGGGGTTTCAGACTTCAGTTTCCCGCTTTTATAATATTCTTTTAATAGCCCGTTTATTTTTGAGTAAGAGTTTATCAGACAACTATTATCACAGTATCTAAGACTATTCTTAGATAGTTCAGTGATAACAAAGTATGTATACATGGGTCCTTCTCCTTGATCGCCATGATAAATTGTTGGTTTATCCTGTACCTCGCTTAAAGTATAACGAGAGTTTTTAATGTAATCACAGTAAGGGAATACATTCTTAGATATAATATTAAATTTTATCATTTGATTACCATCAATACACTTTATCTTGGCAGTATCTCTACCCAAAGTGTCGAATACTATTTCATCGTTCTTACTATTTGACTCCCATTTACCAAGCAATAATTCTTTAACTTGAGCTATTGATAATGGCTTATACTGCAGATTGCTATCTTTTGCTACATGTGGGATTTCTTTTATCAAATTACCATACTCATCATACTCTTTCCAAATACCACTTGCATTTCCATTAAAATATGAATTCTCAGACCTTAATTTTCCGTTATCAAAGTAGAATTTTACAACCCCATTAATTTCTCCATTTGAAAAGGGGGTTTCGCTAAATAGCTTTCCACTTAAATAATATCGCTTTATTACTGCATCAACTACTCCATAATTATTAGGCACACTGGCAGAGTTATATAATTTTTCATAATATTCTCTTATGATGCCGAATGGTTTACCATCCTTATAAATTGTAAGACGGTAATTGTTTGATAAGGAACTCCCGTTTCTTAAACAATTTCCTACAGCATCCAGGTATTCAATCCACTTTCCTTCTTTCAGGCTGTCTTTATGAAGGTTTTTGGCTTCAGTTTTATCAGTAAATCCGCTATCAAGTATATCTTGACCTCTTACTATTATGGAACAAAACGAAAGTAAAGTAAAAACTAAAATACGTGCCTTGTTCATGTTTCCATATTAGCCGACTCCATCATTTCCTCTATAAAGGACTATTTATGTGGTTAGAGTTTACTTATCAAATATAAAACTTTTGACCAGAATATAAATCGCCCTCACCCTGCCCTCTCCCATTGGGCGAGGGAAAGACTTGTGGGTATTATTTTACCCCGAGTTGAAACTCGGGGCTATTAATACATTCCTCCCCCTGCCCCTCCAGCGAGGGATAATGCAGCTTCCCTCTCATTGAACAAGGAGATGGATAAGAGGGTGAGGTAAAACACAAAACCGTGTCCTATTCCCTACTTATCTCTCATCACTCATAACTCATCACTACTAATTCCATCATTTTCTTATATATTTGAAAAATATCACGATAATAGAATTAAGATGGAAGACTTTGTAGTATCGGCAAGAAAATACCGTCCTTCAACTTTTAAGAGTGTAATAGGCCAATCTGCTATAGTAAATACGCTTAAAAACGCTATGGCAAACCACCACCTTGCCCAAACGTTTTTGTTTTGCGGACAGCGTGGTGTAGGTAAAACAAGCTGTGCACGTATTCTGGCTAAAACCATTAACTGCCTTAATCTTCAACCCGATGTAGAGGCCTGTAACGAATGTGAATCGTGCAAAAGCTTTAACGATGGCCGTTCCCTGAACATACATGAATTAGATGCCGCTTCAAACAACTCGGTTGATGATATAAGAGGGCTGATAGAACAGGTTAGGTTTGCCCCGCAACTTGGTAAATACAAGGTATATATAATCGACGAGGTTCACATGCTTTCACAGGCTGCATTCAATGCCTTTCTTAAAACATTGGAAGAACCACCGGCACATGCAATTTTTATTCTCGCCACTACGGAAAAGCACAAGATAATTCCTACTATACTTTCCCGTTGCCAGATATTCGATTTTAAACGGATACAGATCAAAGATGTTGCCGATCACCTAGCATATATATCGGGTAAAGAAGGAGTTACAGCCGACCCTGAGGCCCTGCATATTATTGCAGAAAAGGCTGATGGTTCTATGCGCGATGCATTGTCGATATATGACCAAATGGTGAGCTTTGCAGGCAAAGAACTTACCTACAAAAAGGTAATAGATAACCTTAACATACTCGACTACGATTATTACTTTAAAGTTACCGATGCTATTATACAAAATGATGTGCCTTCTACCCTCCTCATATTCGATGAGATATTAAATAATGGGTTCGATGGGCATTTGTTCATCAATGGCATGGGTGAGCATTTCCGTAATTTGGTTGTGGCTAAAAACCCTGTTACTGCTAAGCTATTAGAAACAGGCGGACAGCTAAAAGAAAAATATGTATGGCAGGCAGCCCAATATTCTGAATCATTTTTGTTTAGCGGCTTAAGCCTGTTGAACCAAAGCGATGTTAGTTATAAGATGGCAGTGAATCAACGTCTGCTTGTTGAATTAACTTTGATGAAACTCTGCAATATAGCAGCAGGTAAAGTAGAAGCTCAACCTGTTGCAAGCGCACCTATTGCGACTAAACCTGTTGCTTCGGCGCCGGCAGCCCCCATTGCACCAAAGGTCACCCAACCAACGGCTGCACCTAAAGCATCGGAGCCTAAACCGGAATACAAACCTGAAACACCTCCACCTGCAGCACCGGCTGCTCCTAAAAAAGCCAGCTTCTTATCTATAAACAAAACACTTGGTGACTCACCTGCCCAAAAAGCAGCCGAAGAAGCAGCTAAGCAAGCACCCGGAGCGCCACTAACTGATGAAGCTATTACCAAGGCATGGAAGGACTATATTGAAGCAAACAAAGTAAAAAAGATAAGCCTTTGCAGTATTTTAGGACAAGCTAATCCTAAGAAAGTAGAAGACAAAGAATCAGCCATAGAAATAGCTGTACCTAGTTCGGTTCAGCAACAAGCTATTGAAGAAGACAAAACCTATCTGCTTGATTTTTTAAGGGCTCAACTTAAGCATCCTCAATTACAGTTAATCATAAATATTTCGAAGACTGAGACCAAGAGCAAACCCTATACTACACAGGAAAAATTTGCACACATGAAAGAAAAGAACCCTGCGGTAGAAAAGCTTAAGGACCAGTTGGACCTTGGTATGGACTAGTAGATTTTAATTCTTAATTTTGGCATCCCCCAGATAAATTTTTAATACATAATTAATATACACACTATGAACGGACAAAAGATCACACTCACCAACGGAAAAATTAATGTTCCTGATAACCCGATTATCCCATTTATTATAGGCGATGGTACGGGCCCGGATATCTGGCATGCATCGGTACGCGTATTAGACGCAGCTGTAAAGAATGCCTATAATGGTAAACGCAAAATTGAATGGCTGGAAGTACTTGCAGGTGAAAAAGCATTCAAACAAACCGGCAACTGGTTACCTGATGAAACACTTGCTGCTTTTAAAGAATATATTGTAGGTATTAAAGGCCCTTTAACTACACCTATTGGTGGTGGTATACGTTCATTGAATGTAGCACTTCGCCAGATACTAGACCTATACGTTTGTCTTCGCCCCGTAAGGTGGTTCGAAGGTGTTCCTTCTCCGGTTAAGAACCCGGGAGCAGTGGACATGGTTATCTTCCGTGAAAATACCGAAGATATTTATGCAGGTATAGAATACGTTGCAGGTAGCCCTGAAGCACAAAAAGTACTTGACTTTATTGCTAAGGAATTTCCTAAGGATTTTGCAAAGATCCGCTTTGGAACCAAAGAAAAGGTTGCTGAATTTTATAAAGAAGGCAACATAAATATGACACCTGCAGTAAATGTGGGCTTGGGTATTAAGGCTGTTAGCCAGACAGGTACAGGCCGTTTAGTTTACAGTGCTATTGAGTACGCTATTAAGCACAAGCGTAAATCGGTTACTATAGTTCATAAAGGAAACATTATGAAATATACCGAAGGTGCTTTCCGTGACTGGGGTTATGGAATTGCCGAACAGGTATTTGGTGATAAGGTTTACACCTGGAACCAATGGGAAAAGACCAAGAAAGATAAAGGCGAAGAAGCTGCTAATGCAGAACAAAAAGCCGCACTTGCTTCCGGCAAAATATTAATTAAGGATGCTATTGCCGACATTGCACTTCAACAGGTGCTTACACGTCCTGAAGATTTTGATGTTATTGCAACCCTTAACCTGAATGGTGACTATTTATCTGATGCGCTTGCTGCACAAGTAGGTGGAATTGGAATTGCACCGGGCGCTAACATTAACTATGTAACTGGCCACGCTATATTTGAAGCCACACACGGTACAGCACCTAAATATGCTGACTTAGACAAAGTAAACCCGGGTTCAGTTATCTTATCTGGCGCTATGTTGCTTGAGCACTTAGGCTGGACCGAAGCATCTGACCTAGTTTACAGTGGCTTAGAAAGGGCAATTGCTGCTAAGCATGTTACCTATGACTTTGAAAGATTAATGCAAGGTGCAACCTTGTTGAAATGCTCAGAGTTTGGCACAGAGATCATTAAGAATATGGCTCCTGTAAAGGCGTAACGGCGGCCCCCCTTAATCCCCCCGATAGGGGGAAACTTAATATAACCCTGACCATTTGGTCGGGGTTATTTATTTTACGCAATCCCATAACAATTTGGAATCCATTTTAGTACCATTATAAATGGGTGCCATTGTAATAAAATATATGTTTTTATTTTTTCGTAAAAACATGACACTTAACTGTGGTGAGTTTAAAGGTAATACATTAAATATAAAATCAGCGTTACCATTCTTTCCTTTACAAATCGAAATTGAACCAAACGAATCACTAAAATAAATTCTATCTTTTTGATTAATGAAGCATTTAGGGGCATCACAACAATACCTAAAAATAATCCCATCTTTATCTTGTGGTTCCTCTTTGGGTAAGTATTCTAAGTTAAACACTCCAAATGAATAACTATTAACCACCTTTAATGATGACGACCAATAAGACGAAATATTTTCTTGCTTTATATAATTATTTAAGTCAAGTGAAGTAGTATCCTTTAATTTACTAACCAAAACACGATAACGATTATAAAGAGAGAACGAAGAGACTGTATCCCTCCATTCATTTGATTTATTTGTCTCTGATAATATAAAAGTCATACCCCTTATACAGCTATCAGAAAAAAGGCTTATATATTTTTTGGGAATTGAATGGTTAGGAGGAGTAAAATCAGTCTCTGTAAATATTTTATAAAATCCAACAATTGCAAAAACTGCAAATACCAATATAAATACTACAATTCTTTTTTTCATGTTTAGTTTACCAGTGTTTACAGAATGGAACTATACCATTTTTTATTCTGCCAATACTTTCTTGGCTCGCCTCAAATCAAGGTAGTTTCGAGGATCGATTGGAAGGCCTGAGATGTGTTTATTCACTAAGTGTATTGCCTCATCATAGTAAAGTGGCACCACTGGTGCAGCTTCCATAATCATTTCATCCATAGTCTTGTATTCACGGTTACGAATAGAATCAACTGGTTCAGCAACGGCACTTTCGTATAGGGAATCATACTTTGGGTCTGAGTAGTGGAAATAGTTTACACCTTCAGGCGAGAAGTTCTTGCTATAGAAAAGCGCGAGGAAATTCTCTGCATCGGGGTAATCACCTACCCACGACTTTTTGAAGAAATAACATTGTCCGCTTACTACACATTCAGCAAGTACTGCAGGGCGTTCCCTTTGTATGTTCACTTTCATACCTGCACGTTGTAATTGTGCCTGTATTGCCTGTGCAATAGGACTAAAGTCATCAGGAATAAATATGCTTATCTCAGGTAATCCCTTACCATTTGGGAAGCCTGCCTGCGACAGTAGTGCATTCGCTTTATCAGGGTTAAAGGTATATCCTTCTACTTTAGAATTCTTATTGCCAGGCAGAAACGGAGGTACAAAACCATTGGTTGCCGGAATACCCACATTATAACGTAAGTAGCGAACAAGTTCATCTCGGTTTATGGTATAATTAATTGCCTGGCGAATTGCCTTAATAGTTGTTGGCACATTATCGTGCAAACGTTTAGGGTCTATCATAAAGCCG
Organism: Bacteroidia bacterium; assembly: GCA_035485295.1. Lineage (GTDB taxonomy): Bacteria > Bacteroidota > Bacteroidia > JABEUT01 > JABEUT01 > JABEUT01. The sequence goes on along the minus strand of DATHOD010000157.1, from coordinate 6,221 downwards.
AGATAATCGGTTTTAATAAATGGTACCCTTTGCATATAAATCTTGTCAGTAAACTCCTTTCTCAATTTTCCATCAGCAGTAAATACTTCCTTAGGGTTTATAGCAGCGATACCGGATACCATATCATAATTACCATCAATAAACTCAAGGAATGATGTCTCCATATCTTTAATGAACGACACCACTACCCCATCGAGATACGGCAATTGATTGCCCTGTGCATCTTTCTCAAAGTAATTGGCATTGCGGGTAAGTACAAGTTTTTGCCCGTGTGCCCATCTCTTTAATTTAAACGGGCCGGTACCCACTGGGTGCTCTCCATAATCCTGTCCGTACTTATCTACTGCTTCTATTGCTACAACCGAGAAATACTTCATGGATAGAATATTCATGAAAGGAGCAAAAGGCTTTTTAAGGTATATGCTAAAGGTAGAATCGTTGATTGCACTAAAGCCTTGATATGTGCCTGGGAAGTTCCTGTCTATATCTCCCAATAGCGTTGTAGCATCCGATACCCTTGCATCGAACAATCTAAAAAAGCTATGTACAAAATCTTCAGCTATTACCTTCCTGCCTTTGCCACCGGGGAATATAGAATCGTCCTGAAAATAAACATCACTCCTTAAGTGGAAAGTATAAAGTGTTCCACCTTTACTTATATCCCATGACTTAGCTATACATGGGTGGATCTTTAATGAATCATCGATCTCTACCAAGCCATTATATATCTGGTTATCTATCCATATATTTTCAAGGCTACGTGCAGCAGCCGGGTCGAGGGAGGTAACATCGCCCATTTCATTATACTTAAATACATTCTCATCCTCACCATGGTTCTTTGGTCCGCATGAAGCAAGGAACACAAGAGTGGATATGGCAATGCCTGTCAATAGTTTTCTGAACATAGCTGGTATAATTTACATACAAAGATACAGCCACTCAGTATGTTAAATTGGGGTGGTATTCACGCGTTATCAAACACTATTTGTTGACAAGAGTAACCCGAAATTGAATGAGTAGACAGACTCAGGGCTAAAGCCCCTTCTTTTATTAGCTTTTTCTAACCCCGACCTTAAGGTCGGGGTTATTCGTCACAACACACCTACGGCTTTAGCCATGATGAATAAAACAGCATAAATCACCACACGAATCTATTAATCACGCATTACAATCAAATGTATACTTTTGTTCTATGGATAAAGCGGCCACATTTGCCATACATACATTGGGTTGTAAACTCAACTATTCGGAATCATCTGCCATTACCAAAAAACTGGCAGAGGAAGGTTTTGGGAAGGTTGATTTTAAAGAACAAGCTGATATCTATATCATTAATACCTGTTCAGTTACCAATGAGGCTGATAAAGAATGCAGGCTGATTGTACGCAATGTTTTATCTCGTTCGCCAGGAGCTTTTATAGCCATTATTGGCTGCTACGCCCAATTAAAACCTGAGGAAATATCGAAGATAGAAGGCGTGGATATGGTATTGGGTGCCTCGGAGAAATTCAACATTGCAAATTACCTGAAAGACCTTGATAAAAAAGCCCAAACCGAAATACATTCCTGCGAGATAGAACAACCTTTGGCTTTTCATTCCGCTTATTCTTCCGGCGACAGAACAAGAAGTTTTTTGAAGGTGCAGGATGGCTGTGATTATAGCTGTACCTATTGCACCATACCATTAGCTAGAGGTAAAAGCCGTAGCGATACCATTCAAAACGTAGTTAATAATGTTGAACAAATTGCTGAAAAAGGAATAAAAGAAATAGTGCTTACAGGCGTTAACCTGGGTGACTTTGGAATAAACAAACCAGGTTCCCCTGAACATATTGAAACATTCCACCAATTGGTTCAGGCATTAGAAAATACCGATGCCAATGTGCGTTTTCGTATTTCATCTATTGAACCTAATTTACTCAAGAACGAAACCATAGAATGGGTTTCCAATTCAAAGAAATTTGTTCCTCACTTTCATATCCCATTGCAATCAGGTTCTGATGACATATTGAAAAAGATGCGCCGCCGTTACTTAACAGATCTCTATGTTGATAGGGTTGCCAAGATAAAATCCCTAATGCCGCATTGCTGTATTGGTGTTGATGTTATAGTTGGTTTCCCCGGTGAAACAGATGAGCATTTTAATGAAACATATAATTTCCTGAATCAATTGGATATTTCTTACCTGCACGTTTTTACTTATTCAGAACGTGCAAATACACTTGCAGCAGAAAGCAGAGAGGTGGTGCCTAAGGAAGTTCGCAAGAAAAGGAACCGTATGCTGCAAATATTATCGGAGAAAAAGTTCCGCCATTTCTATGAGCAGAACATAGGCACCGAAAGAACTGCTCTCTTTGAAACCGAAGAGAAGGATGGTTTCTTGCATGGTTATACTGATAACTATATTCGCATAAGAACAGAATTTACTCCAGCTTTGGTACGTGGAACTGCAAAAGTCTTTTTAAAAGCCATTAATACTGATGGAACTGTGGCAACTGATATTTTAACAATAACTGAACCCAAAGAACAGGTTCAGCTTTCTGCAACCTTTTAAGATTTATGTACGCATCGTTATATTACATGTTCGCCGACCTTTTTGGAGTACACTGGGAGTGGCTTAAAATGGTCCAGATGTTCGGTTGCATGGTAGCCATTGCTTACTTAACTGCCAGTTATGTATTCTCAAAAGAGCTACAGCGAAAAGAAAGGGATGGATTGATTCACCCATTTACCAAGAAGGTATTTATAGGAGAGAAAGCCAGCATCTACCAGCTTCTCGAAGCTTTTATTGTGACCTTCATTATAGGTTACAAATTAGTATACATAGCTCTTAATTTTACCGATTTTACAAATGATACCCAAGGAGCCATACTCTCTTTAAAAGGAAACATACTAGGTGGGCTTATACTAGGTATCATTTACACCTACATGCGTTATCGTGAAAAAGAAAAGCAAAGGCTACCAGAACCAAAATTGGTAGATGAGACAGTTCATCCATACCAGTTAACAGGTAACGTTACACTTATATCAGCCGGTGCAGGGTTATTGGGTGCCAAATTATTCGATGGCCTTGAAAACTTTAGTGACTTTATAAAACACCCGGTTGAATATTTATTCTCATTTAGTGGCTTAACTGTATATGGAGGATTAATAGTAGGTTCAATATCTGTACTTTATTATATAAAAAAGAAAGGAATGAGTTTGCTCCATTTTATGGACGCTGCAGCACCCGCTATGATGATAGGATATTCCGTTGGACGTATTGGATGTCAAATGGCAGGTGACGGTGATTGGGGTATAGCTAATCTTGCCCCCAAACCGGGCTGGATGAGCTTTTTACCTGACTGGATGTGGTCTTTCAACTACCCCCATAATGTTATTGGCAACACATTACCATCTGATCAGGTTGTATCTATACCCGGTTGTGTTGAAAAATATTGCTTGATGCTTAAGTATCCGGTATTTCCTACACCATTCTACGAAACGGTAATGTGCGCTATACTATTCTTTATAATGTGGAGATTAAGAAAGAAGATAACTGCCCCTGGCGTAATGTTCTCAATATATCTTGCCATGAATGGAGTAGAGAGATTCTTGATTGAACTTATAAGAGTGAATGTGAAATATGACATATTTGGGTTTAAGATAACCCAGGCGCAAATAATATCGCCCATCTTTTTCCTGCTGGGTATTTTTGGCATATATTACTTTAATAAAAGAGCAAAGAATGCAATTGCAACTGAATGATATCTGCAATAAAGTTACTGCACTCACTCAGGGTGTAGGCAGGTTCATACTTAATGAAAGGGATAAATTCTCATTATCGGATATAGAAAAAAAAGGATTTAACGATCTTGTTTCTTACGTTGACAAGAATTCTGAGAAAGCTTTAATAGAAGGCCTTACCCGCATTTTACCGGGTAGCGGGATATTAGCTGAAGAGAGCGGTGAAACAGAAAAAAAAGAGTACACCTGGGTTATTGACCCATTAGATGGTACAACCAATTTTCTCCACAAACTACCTTGCTTTGCAATAAGTGTTGCTTTAGTGAAAGATAATGAACCCATATTGGGAGTAGTTCATGAGTTAAACCTGGAAGAATGCTTTTCTGCTATAAAGGGTCAAGGAGCAAAACTGAATGAACAGCCTATACATGTGTCTATTTGCAACAAAATGGAAGATTCACTTATCGCTACGGGTTTTCCATACAATAGATTCAGCAAGCAGAACGAGTATATGGAAATGTTCAAACACCTGATGACTTGTACCCAGGGCCTGCGCCGTATTGGTTCAGCTTCAGTTGATCTTTGCTATGTTGCATGTGGCCGTTTTGAAGCATTTTATGAATATGGGCTTAAGCCATGGGATGTAGCAGCAGGAGCACTCATAGTTAAAGAAGCCGGTGGAAGTTTATCTGATTTTAAAGGCGACAATGACTACATCTTCGGACAAACAATTGTAGCCAGCAATACCCATGTACATAAGGAGTTTATGAATATTACAGAAAAATTCTTTGGTGGAAACCAAACTAAACTGTTCAATTAATACCTTTTTGTAACAGGAATTACATTTTTACTATTTTTGTCAATAGAAAATCACACCTATATGAAAAAGAACCATTGGATAGCACTGCTTATTTTCACAGTTACTTTTCTACTTCCTTTCCGTTTTGCAGTTTTAGACGTTGACGCTGCTGCACACGGGTTAAGCACATTTGGTGTATTATTCAGTGGAATAGGTGCAATGGCAGGTATGTACTACCTGTTGAAAGAAGATAAGAGCGAGGGGCACGAAAATCCTCACCACTAAGAATCAAGGTTCTTTCCTAAAAATTATTTACCAGTCCAAAGCTTATTTTGCCCTGCCCAAAATTTATTGGGTTAGACAGGTCTTTACCTACAGCATAGGAAATAGAGAATATTCCTGCCTTGGTCTGAAAGTTCATCCCTGCACCAAATCCAAAGGGTGTATCATTAAAATATGATATGGTGGAAGCCAGTGTTTCAGTACACCAGCCCTGATCATAAAAAACGAACATAAAGGAGTTTTGTTCGAGCAGGTAATGGAATTCTATTGTTCCAACAGAATATGCTGAAGTATAAATTGACTGCTCATCAAATCCTCTAAGTACCTGGAATCCCCCAATGCGATATAGGTCATTTACCAATAATGATGGAGCATTGATATACCCTCCCTGTGCTTGCAACTTAAGTGCACTGCGCACTGATAATGGTATATAATACGACCCATTTATACTTGCTCTGTATTCATCTGAGTTAAGCTGCAATCCTTCATAAATTGCTGGGTCTAGTTTAGGATTCTTGCTTATTGTCTTTGTACCTGCCGCTGCGTTTACCAGCAATTCATATCCACTCCTTGGGTTATATATATAATCAAGATTCACTGCTTTAAACTCAATTCCATATAACTGTGTAACATTATCAGCATAAGGCGGAAGACCCGTTGTTTGGTATACCAGGGTAGATGTTGATAACAAGCTCGAAGTAATATTTTCATAATATACCTTCCAATAATTTCCACCTGTCATCAAATACTTTATCCCTATTTTCTCATCCGTCTGCAAATAAGTTGTATCCTGCTTAAATAGTTTAAAGTCCTCATCAAATCCGAATGGGGTTTTAAACAAATAAGGATAGCTGAAATGCAACATCAGGTTTTCGGTGAGCGGCTGTAAATGTTGCCAATGGAATCCTATCTCTTCAGCCCTGTGAAAGGAATTCTGTAACTGAAGATTTATATCTCCTGTAATAGTAATTTTTCCGGCTGGGTCAGGCAGTATGCCTATTATACCATTAAACTGATTTGCTGATTTCCTGCTTAGATAAAGGTATACTATTGCCTTTCCCTTAACGAAAATTACTTGTGTAGGCTTTGCTTCCATTAAAAATGGAAGTGCCTTTAGTCTTGCACTTATAGCCCGTATCTTTGATTCGTTATACAGATCGCCTGGCCTAATACCAAGGTATCCGTATATGTATTGATCAGAAATTTTTAGAGTACCTTTTACTTCAACACTATCAATTTTAATCAATTGCTTTTTTTGTACCGCTAATACTGCTGCAACAGTATTGCTTTGCAGTTTTATACTATCAAGATGAATTTGTGCAAAGGGGTAGCCGTGGTCTTCATAGAACGACACAACCCTATCCATAAGGATAAGCGCGTCTTTGTAAAAGAACTGTTTGTGTAAGTATACCTT